>JBDTDN010000116.1:0-9353 GCA_039923055.1 Jatrophihabitantaceae bacterium | reverse complement strand
CCACGGCTTCACCGCCCAGATCCCGCTGCCCGACGGCACACACAGCATCTGCGCCTTCGCGATCAACGTCGCAACCGGCACCAACATCCTGCTCGGCTGCAAAACCGTCACCCTCAGCCACAGCCCGACCGCTGCAATCACCGCGACGAGCCAGATCTCGCCTGGCGTCCATGTCATCGGCTGGGCAACTGATCCCGACGCGACCGGACCGATCCACGTCTTGATCACAGTGGACTCCGGAACGGCACTGGATGTGCTCGCGAACGGCGCGGGCGCTAGTACCTCCGGACACAACTTCGCGGCGACAATCGCAGCGACGAACGGCAGTCACACGGTGTGCGTGACGGCGGTTAACGTCGGGGCGGGCGCCGGGAATTCCCTGCCAGCCTGCAGCACGATAGCGCTGAACTTCAACCCGTTCGGCTCGTTCGATCTCGCCCGACGCACTCCAGACAACCTGTCTGCATCCCTCACCGGCTGGGCAATAGATCCCGACACTGCCAAGTCGATCACGGTCACCGTGACCGTGGACGGCAGGAGTGTCGGCGGCACGGTCACTGCTAACCTGCCCCGTTCCGACGTCGGCGAGGTCTTCCCGACATCTGGACCTAACCACGGTTTTGGCGTCATCGTCCCGATGGACGCGAACGAGCACACCTTCTGCCTAACAGCAGTCAACGTCGGTGGGGGCTCCGGAAACACGTCGCTCACCTGCCGAATCATCAATGCTATCCACCCCGTCCCACCTTCGGCACCCACCGCGGTGGCTGCTGTCGGAGGTTACGGTGGCGCGATCGTCAACTGGGCCGCACCGGTCAGCGACGGCGGCGCGCCATGGACGAGCTACACGGTTACGTCTTCGCCCGGCAGCATCCAGGTGACGGCCGCTTCCGGCGTCACGACGGCCACGGTCACCGGGCTCAAACCGAAGACGTCGTACACCTTCACGGTGGTTGCCAAGAACGTGGCCGGTAACTCGCCGGCCGGGCGATCGCCGGCCGTCACCACCCAGGCAAGCCCGCCGGCGCAGACCTCACCCGCGCCGATCTCGACCAGTCGCTACATCCGCAACATCCACGACAACAACGCCAACGACCTGAACGTTCTTCGCACCGAAGGCGCGGCGGACGCCAAGGCAAACCCCTCCGGTCACGGCTACCTGATCCTGCTCGACATCGGTGGTCAAGATCAGGCCGACGGTGGGGTCGTACTCAGTGCGACCACCAGGTTCGTCACCTACGCGACGCTCGTGGCGAACCTGAAGGCATACACCGACGGCTATGCCAGCGCGCAGAAGCCGAGTGCGCCGGTTGTCATCGCGATCGGTACCAACAACGACATGCAGGTGACCAGCGCCGCGGGCAAGGCGTGGGCCGATTCGGTCGTCGACCCGGTCGCCGCATACGCGCGCAAGTACACGGGGATGACCATCGCCGGTGCCAACGACATCGAACCAGGTTTCCGTGCAAACTACGCGAACACCAAGAGTTGGCTGGACGCGTACCTCAAGGCGACCGGCGCCCCGTTCGTATTCAACGGCTCGGCGGACGGCTGCGCCTGGACGGTCACGAACCACGGCTGTAACAACGGCTGGTCGATGGCCGGCCTGTACTACCTCGCCGCGGGTGCCGCGCCGACCCGGATCCTCAACCTGCCGCAGATCTACAACAACACGATGGCCCAGCAGTGGAAGTACATTTCCCTTACCGGGGTTGAGGGCGAACAGCCGCGGATCAACTTCGGTGGGGCACTGACCGAGTGGACGGCCTGCAGGCAATCGCCCGGCTGTGGCTCACTGACCGGCAACCAGGCCTGGACGCAGATGTGGAGCCAGTTGCAGTCCTCCGTGCCGCTGAAGGTCGGCAGCCTGCCCTACTCGACCGACCTGCGGATCGATTCGTGACGGTGCGCTCCCGGGCGCGCACCGCGCTCGGGCTGCTCAGCTGCTCGCTGCTCGCCGCCAGTTGCACTTACTCCAGCGGGCCGTCGCAACCTACGACCAGTCCGAGCCGCTCGAGCAGCAGTAGCCCGCTCGTACCGAGCGATTCGGTGTTGCCAACGTCGCCGTCCACGACGCCGAAGGCCAGTCCGACCAAGCCGACCTCCACCACGTCCAAGTCCGGCTTACCGGAGTGTGTCGCCGCATCGCTGCAGGTCCGCGCGATCCAGGGTGGCGCGATCGCTGGTCGGGAGATCGCGGCGATCTCGTTCACCAACATCTCCGCCAAGGCCTGTGAGCTCTACGGCTACCCCGGGGTCAGCCTGTTGCTTACAGGCGTCCCCTTGGGCAAGCCCGCGCAACGCACTGGACCCAGCCCCGCGCCGGTACTGCTCGCGCCAGGAGCCGAGGCGCAGGCTCGACTCAGCGACGATTCGTCCTGCCAGGCGGCGGTGTCAGACACTGTCCGGATCTACCCGCCCGATCAGACCACCTTTGTCGACCGACCGCTGGAGATGCGCGGCTGCACGCTCTACATCAACGCCTTCGCTCTGGCCGACTGACGAAGCGGCAGAATGGCGAGGTGACCTACCTTGCCGACGCTGCCCGTTACGACTCGATGACCTACCGCCGCTGCGGACGTAGCGGCATCAGGCTGCCGGCCATCTCGCTCGGGCTCTGGCACAACTTCGGCGGCGACCGCTCGTACGCGACACAACGCGCCATCGTGCATCGCGCGTTCGACCTCGGCGTCACCCATTTCGATCTGGCCAACAACTACGGTCCGCCGTACGGTGCGGCCGAGACGAACTTCGGCCAGATGCTGGCCACCGACTTCAAGGCATACCGCGACGAGTTGTTCGTCTCGACCAAGGCGGGCTGGGACATGTGGCCGGGCCCGTATGGCGATCTCGGTTCCCGCAAGTACCTGCTTGCCTCGCTGGACCAGTCGCTGGCCCGGCTCGGCGTGGACTACGTCGATGTCTTCTACTCGCACCGCTTCGATCCAGATACACCGTTGGAGGAGACGATGGGAGCGCTGGACACAGCCGTACGCTCCGGCCGCGCGCTGTACGCCGGCATCTCCTCCTATTCCCCCGAGCGCACTGCCCAAGCCGCTACGATCCTGCACGAACTCGGCACGCCACTGTTCATCCACCAGCCGTCGTACTCGATGCTCAACCGCTGGATCGAGGACGGCCTGCTCGACACCCTGGCCGACGTCGGTGCGGGCTGCATCGCGTTTTCGCCTTTGGCGCAAGGGATGTTGACGTCCAAGTATCTGGACGGGGTGCCGGATAATTCACGAATGGCAGCGAACTCGTCGCTGGCACCGGAACTGCTGACCGAGCAGAACCTCAAGCGCATCCGGGCACTGAACGAGATCGCGGCGCAGCGTGGGCAGTCCCTGGCGCAACTGGCTCTGGCCTGGGCGCTGCGCGATCCCCGGGTGACCTCGCTGGTGATCGGCGCCTCCAGCGTGGACCAGTTCGAGCAATCCCTTGCCGCGCTGGACAACACGTCGTTCAGCGCGGACGAACTCGCGCGGATCGACGGGTTCGCCGTCGAGGGCGGCATCGACCTCTGGCGCGGAAGCAGCACGTCCTGAACGGCCGCCAGCCGGACCGACGCTGGCTCCTGGTCGCCGCACTGGCTCTGACCGGGCTATCCATGCGGACGGCGGTCACCAGCGTCGGTGCGGTGCTGGACCAATTGCAGTCCGGCCTGCACACCAGCAGTGGTATCGCCGGTCTCGTCACGACCTTGCCGGTGATCTGTTTCGCCCTGATCGGCGCGATCACCCCCCGACTGGCGCATCGCTATGGAGCACACCTGCTCGTCGTCCTGGCCCTCGTTGTGATGACGATCGGGTTGCTGCTGCGGGTTCTGGTCGGGTCGATCTGGCTGTTCTTGGTACTGAGCGTGTTGGCGCTCGCGGGTGGTGCGATCGCGAACGTCGTACTGCCATCGCTGGTCAAACGACACTTCCCGCAGCGGATCGGACGCATGACCGCCGTGTACACGACCGCCCTGGCTGTCGGCACCACCGCTGGTGCCGGGCTCACCGTCCCGTTCGGTGACCTTGCCTGCTCCACAACCAACGGCTGGCGATACGGCCTGGGTTCATGGGCATTGTTCAGCCTGATCGCCGTGCTGCCCTGGCTACCCACCCTGCGACACGACCGGCCGGACCGGACAGCAACGCGTGGCATGTCGGCAAACCGGCTCCTGCACAGCCCTACGGCGTGGGCGCTGACGATCTTCTTCGCATTCCAGTCCTTCCAGGCGTACATCGCCTTCGGCTGGTTCGCCAAGTTCCTGCACCAACACGGCATCGCGCACGGCACGGCAGGGTGGATGGTCGCGGTGCTGTCGGCGATGACGATCCCCGTTTCGATGGTCGTGCCCACCATCGCGACCCGCCACCACCGCACGGTCATCGTCGCGCTCACCGGCTGCTACCTGGTGGCGTACCTCGGAATGGCGCTGGCCCCGGTCGGCGGGGCGTGGGCGTGGATGGTGCTGGCCGGCGTTGGCAGTGGCATGTTCCCGCTGGCACTGACGATGATCGGGCTACGCTCGCGCACCGCCCAGACCACTGCTGCGCTGTCGGCATTCGTCCAGGCGATCGGTTACCTCGTGGCCGGTACCGGGCCGCTGCTGTTCGGTGTGTTGTACGGGGCGACGAACAGCTGGGCGATACCGCTAACCCTGCTGTTCGTCGCGATGGTGATCACCCTGGTGGCCGGTTGGCGGGCGGCGGCACCACGCTTCGTCGACGACGAGCTGGCACCATCAGCGGTATGACTGGTCCCGAACCGAAGGATCTGCGCCGCAGCGATTTCCCGGTCCTGCGCTCGCTGCCCACCCGATGGTCGGACGACGACGCCTACGGACATGTCAACAACGTCGTGCACTACGCGCTGTTCGACACAGCGGTGAACGGCTGGCTTATCGAGGCAACCGGCTGCGACATTCGCGCGCTGCCAGCCATCGGGCTCGTCGTGGAGACCGGCTGCCGATACTTCGCCGAGCTACGTTTCCCCGAACTCGTCACTGCCGGCATCGCGCTGGAGAAGCTGGGCACCTCCAGCGTCGTGTACCGACTCGCCCTGTTCGGAGCCGACGAGCAACCGGCTGCGGTCGGCCGCTTCGTGCACGTGTACGTCTCGCGCGAGGACCGGCGGCCCACTCCGATCCCCCCAGAGATCCGCACCGCACTCAGTAGTTTGACGCTGCCCGACGCCTAGGGCTACGGCCGGCCATCGAAGGCGGACCTAACGCCTCGAATAGTTCGGGGCCTCGACGGTCATCTGGATGTCGTGCGGGTGCGATTCCTTCAGGCTGGCCTGGGTGATCCGGACGAACTGGCCTTTCTCAGCCAGTTCCGCGACGGTCCGGGCGCCTACGTAGAACATTGACTGCTGCAGGCCGCCGATGAGCTGGTGCGCTACGGCCGAGAGCGGCCCACGGTAAGCCACCTGGCCTTCGATACCTTCGGGGATCAGTTGGTCGTCGCTGGTGATCTCGGCCTGGAAATAGCGGTCCTTGGAGTAGGACTTCTTGCCCCGCGAGCTCATCGCTCCGAGTGAGCCCATGCCGCGGTAGGACTTGTACTGCTTACCGTTGATGAAGATCAGCTCGCCTGGCGACTCGTCGCAGCCGGCCAGCAGTGAGCCCAACATCACGGTGTCCGCGCCCGCCACGATCGCCTTGGCAATGTCGCCGGAATACTGTAGGCCTCCGTCGGCGATGACCGGTACGCCAACGGGTTTGCAGGCCAGCGAGGCGTTGTAGACGGCGGTGATCTGCGGCGCGCCGACACCGGTGACGATGCGAGTGGTGCAGATCGATCCCGGGCCGACACCGACCTTGACCGCGTCCGCCCCGGCATCGACGAACGCCTGCGCTCCGGCACGGGTGGCGACGTTCCCACCGATGACCTGCACGTGTCTGGTGGCCGGATCGCCCTTGAGCCGCCGCACCATCTCGACCAGTAGCCGGACGTGGCCGTGGGCGGTGTCGGCGACCAAGACATCGACGCCGGCGTCGATGAGCGTGGTGGCCCGCAGCCAGGCGTCACCGAAGTAGCCGATCGCTGCGCCGACCATCAACCGGCCGTGGGCATCGTGAGAGGCATTCGGGAACTGCTCGGACTTGACGAAGTCCTTGACCGTGATCAGCCCAGCCAACCGGCCCTGCTCGTCCACGATTGGCAGCCGTTCGCGCTTGTGCTGGCGCAGCAGCGCGGTCGCGTCCTCGTGGGAGATCCCGACCGACGCGGTGACCAGCGGCATCCGAGTCATGACCTCGTCGACCTTGGTGGTCGCCCACTCCGCGAGCGGCACGAAGCGCAGGTCGCGGTTGGTGATGATGCCCAGCAGTCGTTGGTCGGTGTCCACGACAGGCAGCCCGGAGATGCGGAACTCACCGCACACCTCGTCCAGTTCCTCAAGGGTGGCGTCCGGACCGATCGTGACCGGGTTCGGGATCAGGCCGGTCTGGGTGCGCTTGACCAGGTCGACCTGACGGGCCTGGTCCTCCAAAGACAGGTTGCGGTGCAGCACACCCAACCCGCCCTGGCGCGCCATTGCGATCGCCATGCGCGACTCGGTGACCGTGTCCATGGCAGCGGATACGAGCGGCACGGCGAGAGTGATCTCGCGGGTCAACCGCGAACTCAGCTCGATCTCGGACGGGACGATGTCGTCGGAGTCGCCCGGCAGCAACAGCACGTCGTCGAAGGTCAGGCCGAGCGTGGCGAACTTGGCGGGCAGAGCATCAATGACTGGCTCGCTCAACGTTCGTCTCCTTGGGGCGCCGGTACCTCATCCTACGGTCCGACCCAGAACCGCCGTAGGTGCCGTGGGGGTCGGGCTGTGATATTCCTCGTGCTGCCCGCCGTCGTGGGCAAAGTTTGCGGCACTGTGGCCGGGCTTTCCGCCGTCCACACTCGCCCGGTGGAGGCAATTTCCGTGGACCGATCGCCGTTTCGGTTGGCGAGTTGGGGTGGTTCGGCCTTACCGTGGACACGTGACGTGTAACCGGAACGCCCGATGAACCTCGACGAGGGACCACTCGACCCGTTTCTGGGAGACCCCGCCGACCCGGCCGGTTTGCTTGATGACGTGGACCCGGCCGAACCGCTCAGCGATGACGAACGTGCGGACATCGAGGCCGATCTCGCCGAACTATGCGAGTTCCAGTCCACGCTCGCCCCCGTGGGCCTGGAGGGCATCATGGTCGAATGCGGGGACTGCGGCGAGCAGCACTACTTCGGTTGGGACCTCATGGCAGCCAACCTGCGGGCATTGCTCGGCGAGGGACGTACGCACATCCACGAGCCCGCGTACTCGCCCGATCACGACGCGTACGTCAGTTGGGACTACGCCCGCGGCTACACCGATGCCGTCACCGCGCTGAGCGAACGGCGCTGACCCGGCGGTAGTAGTCCGATCCGACATTTTGGTGAAATGTCCGTTTTAGTCACCCAATTTGATGTGATCGACCAGCAGGTTGCTCCGTGCGCGTCACTTTTGGCGCGCTCATTCTTTGGACAAGCAGAAGGTCATCTCGGGGATGGCCAACGGCTTCCGGAGGCAGAACAGATGGCCGAGGTCAGACGGCTTCCCGCTCCCAGGCAGGGTGACTGGGACTGGCAGATGCGCGCAGCGTGTCGCGGTTCGGACACATCGAACTTCTACCATCCGGAGAACGAGCGCGGACCCTCCCGGGTGCGACGCGAAACCCATGCCAAGGCTGTCTGCGCCGCGTGCCCGGTCACTGCGAGTTGCCTTCGCTGGGCGCTGGCCGCCCGCGAGCCGTACGGCGTCTGGGGCGGGCTGTCCGCCGAGGAACGCGAGCGCATGATCTCCCGGCAGACCGCTTAAAGCCTTATCACCCAAATTCGGCCCCGCAGCAATGTCGCTGCGGGGCCGAATTTGATGTACCGAGGCGTCAGAAACCCGGTCCGTGACTGTGGCCGTGGCCGCCATGATCATGGCCGCCATGATCATGCGCCTGTTCGGCCGGCTTCTCGACGATCGCACTCTGCGTCGACAGCACGAGCGAGGCGACCGAGGCCGCGTTCGCGAGTGCCGCCTTGGTGACCTTCACCGGGTCGACGACGCCGGCCTTGAGCAGGTCGACGTACTCCCCGGTTGCGGCGTTCAGGCCCTCGTTGGCCGGCAGTGAGCGCACCTTGGCGACCACGACATAGCCCTCCAGGCCGGCGTTGTTCGCGATCCAACGCAACGGCTCATCCAGGCTGGTGCGCACGACGCGGACACCGGTCGCCTCATCGCCGCTCAGGCCGAGGTCCCCATCCAGCGCTGTGCAGGCCTGTACCAGAGCCGCACCGCCACCAGCGATGATGCCCTCCTCGATCGCCGCACGCGTTGCCGCGATGGCGTCCTCGATACGGTGTTTGCGCTCCTTGAGCTCGACCTCGGTGGCCGCGCCGACCTTGATCACGCCGACGCCACCGGCCAGTTTGGCCAGCCGCTCCTGCAACTTCTCCTTGTCCCAGTCGGAGTCGCTGTTCTCGATCTCGCGGCGGATCTGCGCGACGCGGGCCTCGATCTCCGCCGGAGCGGCCGAGCCGTGCGTCACCGTCGTGGTGTCCTTGGTGACGACCACACGCCCAGCCGTACCGAGCACGTCCAGTCCGACCTGGTCGAGCTTGAGCCCGACCTCTGGCGCGACGACCTGGGCACCAGTGACGATGGCGAGGTCCTGCAGGAACGCCTTGCGGCGGTCACCGAAGAACGGTGCCTTGACCGCAACAGTGCTGAACGTCTTGCGGATTGCGTTGACGACCAGGGTGGACAGTGCCTCGCCGTCGACGTCCTCGGCGATGATCACCAGCGGACGGGCCGCCTCGACGACCTTCTCCAGCAGCGGGAGCAAATCCGAAATGCTGGAAATCTTCTGTGTCGTGATCAGCAGGTACGGATTCTCCAGGCTGGCGTCGCCCGCCTCGGCGTCAGTGACGAAGTACGGGCTGATGAAACCCTTGTCGAACTGCATACCTTCAGTGAACTCGAGTTCGGTGGTGGCCGTCTGGCTCTCTTCGACGGTGATTACGCCGTCCTTACCGACCTTGGTGAACGCCTCGCCGAGCAGTGCGCCGATCGTCGGGTCCTGGGCCGAGATCGTCGCGACGTGCGCGATCGATTGCTCGCCCTCAACCGGGGTAGCGGCCTTGTCCAGAGCGTTGCTGACCGCCTCGACAGCGGCATCGATACCGCGCTTGAGAGCCGTCGGGTTGGCCCCGGCGGCAACGTTCTTCAGGCCAGCATTCACCAGTGCCTGGGCCAGGACGGTGGCAGTGGTGGTGCCGTCACCGGCGACGTCGTTGGTCTTGGTCGCGACCGACTTGGCCAACTGGGCGCCGAGGTTCTCGTAGGGGTCG
>JBDTDN010000115.1:0-5051 GCA_039923055.1 Jatrophihabitantaceae bacterium | reverse complement strand
ACTGCGACGTCCGCCCCAGCAGCAGCAAAAGCCCCGATGATCAGCGCGCCCTTGCGTCCAGGCATACCGGTGCCGGCCAGCCAGGAGAAGGCCAGCAGCGCCTGCACGACCGCAACAGCCCCCAGCAGGACCGACGCACCGGCGCGGGCCGAAAAGGCAAGGGCCAGTCCCACGACGATCGCGACCGCAAGGGCTGCGCTGTAGTCGCGCTCGATGCCGCGGTCAGCGGCAGCCTCATCGGCTGCTGCGCCGTCGGTCATCACCCGCTCACCCTCACTCACGGGTGTCATCGTCCCAGACATCGGCAGATCTCCCGCTTCCAATGCGCGAGGCGGCTGTGACCCAGTCGATGATCCGCGCCAGTAGTTCGGTCGTCGTGGCCGTCTCGGCGTGACCCATGCCGGCCTCGACCCAGACCTCCGCACTCGGAGCAGCAGCCCGCAGGCTCTCGACATGGTGCAGCGGGAAGTAGTGGTCGGCGTCCCCGTGCACGATCAGTAGCGGTATCGGCGCAATCGCTCCGGCGACCGCCGCCGGCGATGATGGAACCACCTCCCAGCCGCGCCCGACCCTGGTGTGACGGCCCACCCGGGTCGCCACCCGGCCGGTGCGTGTCTCGAACATCCAGTGCACGATGCGCATCGGGCGGGTGCCGCGCTCGAACCACTCGCCCGGTGAGCTGACGCTCACGACCGCGTCGGCGTCTCCGTCCAGGGCGGCATAGCGCAGCACCGCCGAGCCGCCCATCGACCAGCCGAGCACCGCGACCCGTTCGTAGCCGGCCGCCCTGAGCCAGGCAACCGCTGCCGCGACGTCGCGCACCTCGGCATCACCTGCCGTACTCACCCCGCCGGAGCGGCCGTGACCGCGCAGATCGGGGCAGAGCACACCGAGACCCGCACCGGCCAGCCCTCGGCAGATCTGCTCGACATGCCGATTCCGCGACGAACCGGTGAAGCCGTGCGCCACGACGCAGCCCAGATCGCGCAGTCCCTGGTCCCAGTGCCGCGCACTGAGCTGGATACCGTCCGTTGTCTGGAGCAGGAGGTTCGTCGGCTCGTTCACAGCAGGTATTCTTGTCCGAGTCGTTTCGTTCCAGGGCAGCGCCGCCCGCTGTACTCACCGGAGGCGTGCGTGGAACTACTACTTCTTACGGCCGCTCGGCAGCCCACCGCCGAAGTTCTGCCGTCCCTCGGCCTCTTGCCGCACCACGTCGCCGTTCTGCCGATGGACGCGGGCTCGCTCCTGGATCGGTCTCTCGGCGACGTGCTGCTCATCGACGCCCGGCGAGATCTCGCCGCTGCCCGGATGTTCACCCGTGTGCTCGCGACGATCGGGGTGAACGTCCCGGTCCTGGCGGTACTCACCGAGGGTGGGCTGATCGCGCTGTCGGCGGACTGGGCGGTGGACGACATCCTGCTGGACACCGCCGGCCCGGCCGAACTGGACGCGCGGTTGCGGCTGGCGATCGACCGGCGTGCGTCGGCTCAGGACGCAGGTCCGGACAACGTCGACATCGGCGAGCTGACGATCGATGAGAACACGTACGCCGCTCGGCTGTCCGGCGTACCGCTGGATCTGACTTACAAGGAGTTCGAGCTGCTGAAGTTCCTGGCCCAGCACCCCGGCCGGGTCTTCACCCGCTCGCATCTGGTCCAGGAGGTCTGGGGTTACGACTACTTCGGTGGCACCCGCACCGTGGACGTCCACGTGCGGCGACTGCGGGCCAAGCTCGGCCCGGAACACGACGCGATGATCGGAACAGTGCGCAACGTCGGCTACAAGTTTGTGCGCCCGTCGGCAGACGGTGTCGGCCACCGCGAGACGAGCGAGCCGGAACTCGACGCCGCCCGCTAGCGCAACACCGCGGCAGCACACGTGCGGGGCCGCGCTACCGTGCGGGAGTGGCTCTCACCCTGTATCGCTCCGTGCGGCTGGACGCCGGCGATCAGCAGGCTGTGCGCATGCTTGCGACCACGGTGCAGGAACGGGACGGGCAGCCGCCGCTGTCAGACCAAGCGCTCATGCAACTGGGCGCCGCGCACCTTCGCCACCTGCTCGCGCGCGACGGCACGCGGGTGGTCGGGTATGCGCAGATCGATACCGCGGATACACCGGTCGCGGAGATCGCCAGCGATCCCGAAGCGTTGACGCTGTTGCTGACAGCCGTCGCTGCTGACGTCCCGGCCGGTCTACGGATCTGGTCGCACGGCACCAGCAGCCCGCTCGCCGCAGCCCTGGCCGAACGCGACTTCACGCCCACACGCACATTGCACCAACTTCGTCGCGAACTACGCGAACCGATCGCCGCAGTACCCGCACCGGACGGCGTCACGATCAGATCGTTCGTCGTCGGCTCCGACGAGGCCCAGTGGTTGCGGGTCAACGCCGCCGCATTCGCCCATCACGACGAGCAGGGTCGCTGGACCCTCGCCGACTTGCAGGCACGCGAACGCGAAGCCTGGTTCGACCCCGCCGGCCTGCTGATCGCCGAACGCGACGCAGCACAGCTTGGCTTCCACTGGACGAAGGTGCACGACAGCGGTATCGGCGAGGTGTACGTACTCGGCGTCGATCCGGCGGCGCAAGGCCTCGGGCTGGGGGCGGTCCTGCTGACCTTCGGTCTGCGTCACCTGCAGCACGTCGGCTGCCCGGACGTGCTGCTGTACGTCGACGACTCGAACACCGGTGCGCTGAGCCTGTACGAGCGGCACGGGTTTAACCGTTTCGATCGTGATGTCCAGTGGCTCGCGGGGTAATTACTCTGCCGACCGTGCAACCCGCCCGGGAAACGCGACGCCCGATGAATACCCCATCTGCCACACCCAGCTGTGGCAGATGGGGTATTCACACGCCGGGCACTCTGACGTAGACTCCTCTATTGAGTTAGGGTCAATAGTGAGGGTGGCGCGATGTCCGACTACGACGTACTGGTGATCGGCTCCGGCTTCGGCGGCAGCGTCACCGCGTTGCGGCTCACCGAGAAGGGCTACCGTGTCGGCGTCCTGGAGGCGGGCCGCCGCTTCACCAACGACACGCTGCCCAAGAACTCCTGGCATCTGCGCGACTTCGTCTGGGCACCGAAGCTGGGCTGTACCGGAATCCAGCGCATCCACGTGCTGAAGGACTGCGTGATCCTGGCCGGTGCCGGCGTAGGCGGCGGGTCGCTGAACTACGCGAACACCCTCTACGAGCCGCTGCAACCGTTCTACGACGACCCGCAGTGGGCGCATATCACCGACTGGCGCGACGAACTCGCCCCGCACTATGAGCAGGCCAAGAAGATGCTCGGCGTCGTCACCAACACCACGCTCACGCCGAGCGACAAGGAGATGCAGCGGTTAGCCGAGCAGTTCGGCAAGGCCGACACCTTCCACATGACCCCCGTCGGCGTCTTCTTCGGCCGCGACGGCACACCCGAACCTGGCGTCACCGTCAAGGACCCGTTCTTCGGCGGCGTCGGCCCGGACCGTACCGGCTGTATCCAGTGCGGCGAGTGCATGACCGGTTGCCGACACGGCGCCAAGAACACGCTCAACACCAACTACCTCGCACTCGCCGAGAGCGCGGGAGCCGAGGTTCATCCCCTGACGACGGTGACCGGCGTCCGCCCGCACACCGCCGGCGGAGGAGGTTACGAGGTCCAGACCGTCCGCACCGGCAAGTGGTTCACCAAGAAGTCGGGCCGAACGTTCACCGCCGACCAGGTCGTATTCTCGGCCGGGACGTACAACACCCAGAAACTGCTGCACACGCTGCGGGCCACGACGCTGCCGAACATCTCTCCACGGTTGGGCTTTCTCACTCGGACGAACTCCGAGTCACTGCTTGGTGTGCGGGTGGCCAAGCCACAGCACGATTACACCGAAGGCGTCGCGATCACCTCCTCGTGGCACCCGGACGAGAACACCCACATCGAACCGGTGCGTTACGGCAAGGGCAGCAACTCGATGGGGCTGATGAACACAGTCCTGACCGACGGCGGTACCCGGCGGGCCCGCTGGAGCCAGGCGATGCGGACGCTCGCGCGCAAGCCCCGCCTGTTGTTGATGCTCATCCCGCGCAAGTGGTCCGAACGGGTGATCATCCTGTTGGTGATGCAGTCACTTAACAATTCGATAACGGTGCTACGCAAGAAGTCCTGGTTCGGTTTCAGCCGACTGACCACCAAGCAGGGCGACGGCGAACCCAACCCGACTTGGATCCCGGTGGCCAATCAGGCAGCCGAACAGCTCGCCGAGAACGTCGACGGGATGGCCGGTGGTACGTGGAGCGACCTGATGAACATTCCGATGACGGCGCACTTCATCGGTGGCTGCGCGATCGGCGATTCACCCGAAACCGGGGTGATCGATGCATACCAACGCGTATATGGATACGAGGGATTGCACGTTGCGGACGGTTCGACGCTGTCGGCCAACCTCGGCGTTAATCCGTCGCTGTCCATCACCGCCCAAGCCGAACGGGCGATGTCGCTGTGGCCGAACAACGGCGAGGCGGACCTTCGTCCCGCGATCGGGTCGCCGTATCAGCGCGTCGCGCCGACTGCGCCAGCACATCCGGTGGTGCCTGAGCACGCGCCCGCTGCGCTAGGGTCGTACCGGGTTCAGCTCGGTATGCCTGGGACTCGGACGGCCTAAAAATCTGGCGCCCAGGCGTGTCGCGCGCGAGTCCACTGTGGAAGACTGTCTTGTGAAGTCAGTGTTGGCGTGCGTATCTAGTCCTGACCGCCCTCGTTAGTCCGTTTGGCCCGTGTTAAGGAAATGCAAAACCGCAGGTGCACATTCCGGAGCATCTGTCGCACGTTCACCATCAGTAGGAGAAGACATGCCCCCCACGTCCACATCCGGCGAACGCGCCGGGCTGCTGAGCATCCGCTCGCGCTCAGGCCGCGTCATCGCTGGAACCATAACCGCCGCGATGGTTGCGACCGGGCTGACCCTGGCGGGTGGTGCACCCGCGAACGCGGCAACTACCGCCCCGGCTGCCACGGCTCCTCAGGCCCAGTCCGTCGGTAACTTTCTCGATGCCACCCTCGGCGGCAACACGCT
>JBDTDN010000114.1:0-10318 GCA_039923055.1 Jatrophihabitantaceae bacterium | reverse complement strand
CTGCCGAGCTTGCCCAGCCCCTTGTCGACCGCGATGCTCGCCATCTTGTCCGCCCGGGACGGGACGATGCCCTGCCAGCCCAGTCCTCCGGTGTAGTTGATCAACGGCAGGATCCGCACCCGTCGCGGCAACAGTGGGAACAGGAACTTCAGCCCGGGCACCGTGATCCCATGGAACTTGAGCGGCTTGAACAGCATCAGCACGCCGGTCCAGTTCGTGATGTAACCGATCACGCCCGTGAACAGCGGAATGCTGATCAGGTCGACCAAGGTCTTGTGGTCCATCTGGTCCTCTCCCGAACGGTGCAACGAGGTAGTCGGTCCGAATACCCGCCTTCCCCGCCGACCGGGACCCAGCCGAGTGCGGCGTCCCCATATCATCTAGACCGCGCTCAGCCCCGTCCAGCCGGAGTGATGACCGTGACCAGTTCGGCGCATCGTTTCCGAACGCCGCTGGTTGGTGACATAGCCGTTCTCGACGAACCAGCGCACCGACTCCTCGAGAGCCTCGACGGCTGGGCGGGGGCGGTAGCCGAGTTCCTCGCGAGCGCGGGAATCGTCGAAGGCCATCCGGGTGGCCGACATCCGCGCCGCCTCCAGCGGCACCCGCGGCGGCCGCCGTAGCAGGCGCCCTTCGACGGTGTCCGAGACCCAGGCCGCCGCGAGCGAGACCGCGTGTGGCACCTGCAATCGAGGCCTCGGCAGGCCGGTCACCGCCGCCAGTTGCGCGAGCAGGTCCTTCAGCGGCAGATTCTCCCCACCCAGGATGTAGCTGCGGCCGTTCGCGCCGAGGTCGTGCGCAAGCAGATGGCCAACTGCTACATCGTTCACATGCACCGCGTTGAGCACCGTGTCCACGTACCCGGGCATCTTCCCGTTGAGGAAGTCCAGGATCAGGCGTCCGCTGGGCGTCGGGGCGCGATCCCCGGGTCCGAGCGGGAACGTGGGCAGCACCAGCGAGACGGGCAACCCCTCGGCGGCGGCGCGAAGCACCTCGTGCTCGGCCACGTACTTGGACCTCTTGTACGCACCGAACAGGTGCGAGACGTCCGGGTAGTCGCGTTCGTCGGCCGGTCGCCCGTCATGGGCGCCGTCCAAGCCCAGGGTGCCGACGGTGCTGGTGTAGACGAGCTTCTCGACGCCTTCCTCGCGCGCGGCAGCCAATACGTTGCGGGTGCCGCCGACGTTGACCTCGTAGAACAACTTCGGGTCCGGTGCCCAAAACCTGTACAGCGCGGCGACGTGGAACACGGACGTGCAGCCGGCGACGGCCCTGCGTACGCCGACCGGATCACGTAGCTCGGCGCCGACCCGTTCCACGTCCAGGCCGATCAGTGCCTGGTCATCCGCGCCGGGTTCGACCATCGCGACGACGTGACGTCCGTCGGCGAGCAGCGCCCTAACCACGGCTGAACCGATGAACCCGGTAGCCCCGGTGACCAGCGCCTTGCCGTGCGCTTGCGCCACTATGCGCGGGTCCGGTGCAGTGACCCCTTGGCCACCGTCTTGCCGAACTCCACGAACAGGCCGGTGCCCTTGCCCGCGCTGGTCAGCACGTCATCGAGTGCCTCGACGAAGTAGTCGATCTCCTGCTGGCCGGCGATCAATGGCGGCAGCAACTTCACGACGTTCATGTTGTCGGCCGCAACCTGGGTGAGGATGCCGTGCCGGTGGAACAACGGGACGACGATCAGTTGCGAGAACATGGCGGTACGCATCGCCTCCACCGTCTTCCACCGCAGTCGGGCTGAGCGCCCTGTCGGCTCGCCGAAGACCAGCCCGATCATCAGGCCGATGCCGCGGACCTCGTGCAGTAGCTCGTGCCGGTCGACCAGCGGCGCGAGCGCCGACATGAACCGCTCGCCCATGCTGCGGGCGCGTTCGACGATGTTCTCCTCGTCGAACACATGCAGGGTGGCCAGCCCGGCGACCATGGCTAGCTGATTGGTGCTGAACGTCGAGGAGTGCACGACGGCCCGGTCCATCGAGCTGTAGACGCTGTCGGAGATCGCCGCTGAGCAGAGCATTGCCCCCACCGGGATGTACCCGCCGGACAATGCTTTGGACACGGTGATGATGTCCGGCCGCAGCCCCCAGTGCTCGTGGCAGAAGAACTTCCCGGTACGGCCCATCCCGGTTTGGATCTCATCGATCACCAGCAGCGTGCCATAGCGTCGGCACAGCTCCTGCGCGGCCGGCCAGAAATCGTCGGCAGCAAGGTTGACTCCCTTGCCCTGGATCGGTTCGACCACCAATGCGGCCACGTCGCCTCGACGTACCTGCTCACGCAGCGCCTCAAGGTTGCCGAAGGGGACCATCTCGGTGCCGGGCAACAGCGATCCGAACCCGTTACGGAACTCGGCACCGCCGTTGAGCGAGAGCGCGCCGGTGGTCAGCCCGTGAAAGCCGTGATCGCAGTAGAGGATGCGTTCACGCTTGGTATGGCAGCGGGCGAACTTGATGGCGCTCTCGATTGCCTCGGCGCCCGAGTTGGTGAAAAAGACTCGTTCGATGCCAGGGTGGGCGCGCGCGACGAGTGCCTCGGCCAGCACGCCGGGTAGCAGTGCGCAGTCGAGCTGGACCAGGTTGGGCAGGTTCGCGTCCAGCGCCTGGTGCAGCGCGTTGACGATCGTCGGATGGCTGCGGCCGAGCGCGTACACGCCGAAGCCGGAGAGCAGGTCCAGGTACTGCCGGTCATCGGCGTCATAGAGGTAACAGCCTTCACCGCGGACGTAGAACCGGTCGAAACCGAGGGTCTGCAGAACATGGGGTAGCTGCGGACTCTCGTACTTCGTGTGCAACTGGAAGTTCTCGCCGTGCCGGGTCTGCAGGATCTGCGAAAGGTCGAAGTCCACCGGCAACTCCCTTCGGTATCCAACCTGTGATCACAGCCTAGCGCCGCATCCCGCCCAGTGATCTTGATAGGTATTGGTCGCCATGACGAGCAACACCTATCAAGATCGACCACGCTAGCTGCAACCGCTAGTACTGCCGCACCCTTCGCAAACGAAGCACGAGCCGGCCGGACGCATCTTGGTGCCGCAGTTCATGCACAGTGGTGCGTCAGCCGAGGTACCCAGGAGCACGTCCAGCAGCTCGGTCGAGCTGTGTGCCCCTGCCGTCGTGTCCACCGCACCGTCAACCGTCGTGTGTGCCTCCGCCGCAGCGGTCACCGGCGCCGACTGCGCCAGCGTCTGCAGGTCTAACTCGTCGGACGAATCATCCTCGGCCGGCGCATACACCCCGGTCTCCAACTGACGGGTGCGCTCGTCGGCGGTGTAGATCCCCAGCCCGGACCGCGTCTCGAACGGCAGGTAGTCCAGCGCCAACCGGCGAAAGATGTAGTCCAGTATCGACTGCGCCATCCTGATGTCCGGATCATCGGTCAGACCGGCCGGTTCAAAGCGCATGTTGGTGAACTTGGAGACGTAGGTCTCCAGCGGCACACCGTGCTGCAGCGCGATCGAGATGGCGATCGAGAACGCGTCCATCACGCCGGCCAGGGTCGAGCCCTGCTTGCCGAGCTTGAGGAAGACCTCACCGAGACCGTCGTCCGGATACGAGCCGGCCGTCATGTAGCCCTCGGCACCGCCGACCGCGAACGAGGTGGTCAGCGACGGGCGGGCCTTGGGCAGCCGCTTGCGGGTCGGGCGGTACTCGACGGCCTTCTTGACCACGGCTTGGGCGCCGTTGTTGTCGCCCTTGCCCGCCGACAACGGTTGGCCGACCTTGCAGTTGTCGCGGTACACCGCCAGCGCCTTCAGGCCAAGCTTCCAACCCTGGAAGTAGACATCCTCGATCTCCTCGATCGTCGCCGTCTCGGGTAGATTGACCGTCTTGGAGATCGCGCCGGACAGGAACGGCTGCGCGGCAGCCATCATCCGAACGTGGCCCATCGGCTTGATCGCCCGGGCACCCATGGCGCAGTCGAAGACCTCGTAGTGTTCGGGCTTCAGGCCCGGTGCGTCTATGACGTGACCGTGCTCGGCGATGTATTCGACGATCGCCTCAAGCTGCTCCTCCTGGTAGCCCAGCGCTCGCAGCGCGCGCGGCACCGTCTGGTTGACGATCTGCATCGACCCGCCACCGACTAGCTTCTTGAACTTGACCAACGCCAGGTCCGGCTCCACGCCGGTCGTGTCGCAGTCCATCATCAGCCCGATGGTGCCGGTCGGCGCGAGCACCGAGGCCTGCGCGTTACGCCAGCCGTTCTTCTCGCCGATCTTGTTGCCCTTGGCCCACTGCTGCGTGGCCGCGGCGAAGACGGCCCGATCGACCTCATGTATCGGCCGGGCCGCATCGTTCGCGGCGGCGTGCTTGCGCATCACCCGGGCGTGCGCGGCGGCGTTGCGGGCAAAACCGGCATACGGTCCGACGACGCCGGCCATCTCGGCCGAGCGACGGTAGGAGGTACCGGTCATCAGCGAGGTGATCGCCCCGGCCAGTGCCCGGCCACCGTCGGAGTCGTACGCCAACCCGGAGGCCATCAGCAGGGCGCCGAGGTTGGCGAAGCCGATGCCCAACTGTCGGTAGTCACGAGTGTTGACGCCGATCGCCTCGGTCGGGAAGTCAGCGAAGCAGATCGAGATGTCCATCGCAGTAATGATCAGCTCGACGGCCTTGACGAACTTCTCGGTGTCGAAGCTGTAGTCGTCGTTGAGGAACTTCAACAGATTCAGCGAGGCCAGGTTGCAGGATGTGTTGTCCAGGCTCATGTACTCCGAGCAGGGGTTGGACGCGGTGATCCGTCCCGTCTCGGGGTTGGTGTGCCAGTCGTTGATCGTGTCGTCGTACTGGATACCGGGGTCGGCACACTCCCAAGCCGCCGTGGCGACCTTGGTGAACAGTTCCTTGGCATCGACCGACTCGATGACCTCGTGTGTGCTACGCGCCCGCAGCCCGAACCCGGTACCGTCCTCGACCGCACGCATGAACTCATCGGTGACACGGACCGAGTTGTTGGCGTTCTGGTACTGGACACTGGTGATGTCCGAGCCGCCGAGATCCATGTCGAAGCCGGCGTCGCGCAGGACGCGAATCTTGTTCTCCTCGCGCGCCTTGGTCTGGACGAACTCGACGATGTCGGGGTGGTCGATGTCCAGCACGACCATCTTCGCAGCACGACGCGTCGCGCCGCCGGACTTGATCGTGCCGGCCGAGGCATCCGCACCGCGCATGAAGCTGACCGGACCCGACGCGGTGCCACCGGAGGACAGCAACTCCTTGGACGAGCGGATCCGCGACAGGTTCAGGCCTGCGCCCGAACCACCTTTGAAGATCAGGCCCTCTTCGCGGTACCAGTTCAGGATCGAGTCCATCGTGTCGTCGACGGCCAGGATGAAGCAAGCACTGACCTGCTGCGGCGAGGTGGTACCCACGTTGAACCAGACCGGCGAGTTGAAGCTGAACACCTGATGCAGCAGCATCCAAGTCAGTTCGTGCTCGAACAGCTCGGCGTCTTCGGCCGACCGGAAGTAGCCGTGCTGCTCGCCAGCTGCGCGGTACTTGAGCACAACTCGCTCGATCAGCTGTCGCAACGACCACTCGCGCACGTCCGTGCCAACCGCACCCCGGAAGTATTTGGTGGTGACGATGTTCGCCGCGTTGACCGACCAGAAGTCCGGAAACTCCACGCCCCGCTGCTCAAAGTTGACCGAACCGTCCCGCCAGTTGGTCATCACGACGTCGCGGCGTTCCCAGGTGACCTCGGCATACGGATGGACGCCGGGCGTGGTGTAAACCCGCTCCACGACCAGGCCAGTAGCCGGGAAGTTGGGGGTGTCAGCCTTGTCGGCGCCTGCCCCTGCCGCGCTGCTACGGGAGGTCTTGTCGATCGCCTCGGTCATCGGTACTTCCTTTCGTTTGCGGTCAAATCTGGCGCGGTGCGGATGCTGTTGGGATCGTTCAGTTCGGTGCACTGTTCGGTGGCTCAGGGACCGTGGCGACGGGGCTCGACCCGCAGCTCGGAGATCGCCTTCTCGAAGTCGTCGATTGAACTGAATGCCTGGTAAACCGAGGCGAACCGAAGGTAGGCCACCTCGTCAAGGCTGCGTAGCGGCCCGAGAATCGCCAGGCCGACCTCATCGCTATGCACCTCGGCGGCCCCGGTCGCCCGTACCGTCTCCTCGACGGCCTGGGCGAGCTGAGCCAGCGCGTCCTCGTCGACCGGGCGTCCCTGGCAGGCGCGCCGCACGCCGCTGACGACCTTGTCCCGGCTGAACGGTTCGGTAACGCCGCTGCGCTTGATCACCGCGAGCGTGGCTTCTTCGACGGTCGTGAACCTACGTCCGCAGCCCAGGCAGGACCGACGCCGCCGGATGACCTGACCTTCGTCCTGCTCACGGGAGTCGACCACGCGTGAGTCCGCGTGCCGGCAATACGGGCACCTCATCGGGTGCTCACCTCCCTCACTGTCAGTTCCGTCGCCATCTCGTGTGGACGAAGCTGTCGACAACCTGGGGACGGTCTGCCGGATCCTGTGGACAGCTACAGGTCTTCGGTGGATAGCGAACCCCAACTTGTGGACGAACTACATCCTTGTGACTACTACATGTAGGGGTGCAACGCTAGAGCCGGATCAGAACTTCCGCAACTACCAAATTCCGGCGTGTTGCGATCGAGCGTTGATTGTTACCGAGTGCGCCCAGTTGCCCGCTCCGTCACCCGCGCGATAGTCACCTGGTACGCAATGACTGTCCGACCGACACGCTCACGCTGCCGAGGTGGTTCAGCCGCTGAAGATCGGCGACTTCGGCCCGCGGGTCACGGTTGGGCGCGACCTGGGTCGCGATCGACCACAGCGTGTCGCCCGACTGAACAGTGACGACCGCCGGAATCGAACGTGGCACCGGCGTCGTGGGCGCCGAACGCCAAGCCAACAGCACCAATGCGACACCCGCCAGTGCCACGGTTGCGGCGAGCACCGCTACACCGCGTCGGGTGAGTCGGACCACGCCTGCAGCCCGCGAAGCTGACGGCCCGAACAGTGGAATGACGACCGCGTCGGGTCGAGCCGCGGGACGGGCCCGCGGCGGAATGTAGACAACCGGCGCGTACTCTGTGGCTACGGACATGTGCTGCTCCTTCTGGGCTGTGCCGCCGGGCTGAACGCCTGCATCTGACGTAGACGTCGGTGACTACTTCGTCGAACAGATATTCGATAGAACGACTGATCGAATGTCTACCATCCCCGTCCGACAATTTCCATCGGCCGTCGGCGTGTCGTTCGAACAGATGTTTGAGGCAGACCAAATCTGCGCTACCGTCGCAGACACAGCACACGAATCGAACGGCAGGAGCACCTGATGGCCGAGAAGAAGTCGCCGACAGTCCGCAATGCGGTCGCGAAGAAGGCGGTGCGCAGCACGCCCATAAAGGCGGTACCGGACCCCAAGCGCGGGCCGGGGCGGCCGAAGGTCACTGAGCTGCCCGATCCGATGACCGGTCTGACCCGCCGCCAGCAGGCGATCCTGGACGTCATCCGGGACTCGGTCGAGCGGCGTGGATACCCGCCGAGCATCCGGGAGATCTGCGAATCGGCGGGGCTGGCCTCTACCTCCAGCGTGGCGCATCAGCTCGCTATGCTGGAACGCAAGGGATTCTTGCGACGCGATCCGAACCGTCCGCGTGCTGTTGATGTCCGCCAGCCCGGTGCGGAGAAGTACAAGGCAGCGCGACGGGCCCTAGCCGTCGTCAAGGATGCCCCTCGTGGCGAGACGCCGGTCTTCGTACCGGTGTTGGGTCAGATCGCTGCCGGCGTCCCTATCCTTGCTGAGCAGATGATCGAAGACGTCTTCCCGCTGCCGAAGGCGTTGGTCGGCGAGGGCAGCCTATTCATGCTCAAGGTGGTCGGTGAGTCGATGATCGAGGCCGCTATTGCCGATGGCGATTGGGTCGTCGTACGTCAGGAACAGACCGCGGACAACGGCGACATCGTGGCAGCCATGATCGACGGCGAAGCCACCGTGAAGACGCTCCAACGCCGCGACGGTCATGTCTGGCTGATGCCACACAATCCGGCGTTCTCACCGATTCCGGGTGACGACGCGACCATCCTCGGTCGAGTAGTCACCGTGTTGCGCAAGCTGTAACACCTCCGTAGACGCACGCTCGAGAAGGACGGCCCGTACCGCTCAGGTGCGGGCCGTCTGAATGAGTACCGAACCGATACGGCGGTGTACCAGGCGGCCACGACCGGGCGGCAGCGGCTCCATCTTGACCGAACCCAGGACCGCGCCCTCGTCCCGGCTGCCGGACAGCAGCACACCGGGCGTGCCCATTTCCCGCATGCCGCGCAGGACGGGCTCGTACATTGCCTGCCCCACGCCGCCGGCCGAGCGGGCGATGACGATGTGCAGGCCGATGTCGCGTGCCTGCGGCAAGAACTCCACCAGCGCATGCATCGGGTTGCCCTGGCTGGCAACCACCAGCTCGTAATCGTCGATGAGCAGGAAGAGCTTCGAGCCGGCCCACCGCGGCATCTCGGTCGCGGACGGATCAACCTGGATCCCCGCCAGTCGCTCGCATAGCGCGGTCACAATGTTGCCGATCACATCGGGCGCGCCAGCCGAGTTCATGAGGTAGCTGATCTGGTGCGGCGTCGTGATCGCCCCCAGCAGTCCACGCCGGTAGTCCAGCGTGATGATCCTGGCCCGCTCGGGTGTCCAGCGGGTCGTAATACCCCGGGCGATCGTCCTGAGCAGATTGGACTTACCCGACTCGACGTCGCCGATCACGACGAAGTGTGGCTCGGCCTCGAAGTCGATCAGCACCGGCGAGAGGGTCTCCTCGTCCAGCCCGATCGGGATAGTCTCGGCTTGCATGTCCAACGCTGGCAACTGCGCGTAGGACAGCTCGTGCGGCAACAGCCGAACCGGGGGCGCGACCGGGCCGTGCCAGCCATCACGGACACTGGTGACCAGATGCGCGACGCCGTCGCTGAGATCCTCCACGGTCTGTTTGCCGTCGATGCGCGGTAGCGCCGAGAGAAAGTGCAGTTTCTCGGCGATCAGACCCCGACCGGGCTTGCCCTCCGGCACATCGTTGGCGATCCGCCGATCGAAATCCGACTCGGACGGATCACCCAAGCGCAGCTCCAGCCGGGTGCTGATCAGGTCCCGCAGTGCCGGTCGCAGCTCCATCCACCGCTGGATCGACAAGACGATGTGAATTCCGTACCCGAGCCCGCGCGCGGCGAGTTGGGTGATCGCCGCCTCCAGTTCCTCGTAGTCGTGCCGGACCGTTCCCCAGCCATCGACGACCAGGAAGATGTCCCCGAATCCGTCCCCTGCCACCGACCCGCTGGCGAGCATCCGACGGTAGGTCGTCATCGAGTCGATCCGGTTCTCGGTGAACACCTGCTCGCGCCGGGCCAGCACGCCGTTCAGCTCGGCGATGGTCCGGCGCAGCCGCTCGGGCTCCAGCCGGGTGGCTACGGATCCGACGTGCGGCAGATCGGCCAGCGCGGTCAGGGTTCCACCGCCGAAATCCAGGCAGTAGAACTGTGCCTGCTCCGGCGTGTGCGTGAGCGACATCGCGGTGATGAAGCTGCGCAGCACGGTGCTCTTACCGCTCTGCGGTCTCCCCACGATCACGAAGTGCGAGCTGGCCATCGAAAGCCAGTGCGGATCACGCCGCTGGTCGAAAGGACGGTCGATCAGGCCCACGGGTGCCGTCACGGCGGGACGTTCGCCCAGTTCGTTGCCTGCAGACCGAATTCGGTCTCCGCCAGCGGGGGCAGCAATTGGTCCAACGTCGGGGGCGCGCTCAGCGGTGGCAGCCAGATCTTGCGCGCGGGCACGCCCTTGCCAGCCATCCGCTCGACCAGGATGTCGAGCATCGTGTCGGCGGGACCGGTGGGCTCGTCCTCACCGGGCGCCTGGTGGCCTTGGTGGGGGGGCCTTGGTGGGAGTGGAGGCCTGGGCGCAGGCGCCGGAGGTCTGGCTGGAACGGGATTGTCCGGAGCGGGCGGCGCCGGAGTCGGTGCCAGCGGTGGCGCGCGAATCGGTGCCAGTGGCGGAGCAGCGGGCGCAGGCGCCGGTGCAGGTGGCCGCGGCGGCATGATGGCGCCGATGCACGGTGGCGGCAACGGGAGCGATGAGCAGCGGGAGCGCTCCACCTGGCTCAACGAGGACGATGACGTGTGGGGTAGCACGGACGACGCGCCCTCGGGAGTTATCTCCGACTGAACCCTCGCGTCATTGCCGAGTAGGCCGTCGGGACCGTCGAGTTAGCATCACGATCAGGCCAATCACTACGGCGATCACCACCACGATCGCGATGATTGGCAGCGCGCCCATGCCGCTGCTGCCGCTCGCCTG
>JBDTDN010000113.1:0-2568 GCA_039923055.1 Jatrophihabitantaceae bacterium | reverse complement strand
CGTGCTGCCGGTGCGATGATCGCCTGATGTCAGCTGTCGCGGCACCGCGCCGTCGTCATCCTCGCGGCCGCACACTGCTGATCGTCGTGCTGATCGTTTTGGCGCTGCTGGTGATCCTGGATCGGGTCGGCGTGGCGGTGGCCGAGAACCAAGCCGCAAAGTTACTGCAGTCCTCGCAGCATCTGGATCGAACACCCGACGTCCACATCACCGGTTTCCCCTTCCTGACTCAAGTGATTACCGGGAATTATCCCGAGATCGATGTGACGGCGGACGACCTGACGGTGGGGCGGGCGAACAGCCACCTACAGATCGCGCGTCTGCGGGTAGCGCTGCACAACGTCCACGTCTCGCGCGACTTCTCCAGCGCCAGGTCCGAATCAGCGACTGCGAATGCGCAGATCACCTATGCAGATCTGTCCAAGGCGCTGCAGACCACCGTCGCCTATGCCGGCGACGGCCGAATTCGGCTGACCTACACGGTGGAGGTCGTCGGTGTGCCGATCACGGCCACTGCAACGGCGGGCACTCTGATCGCAGGTGGCGCTCTGACCTTCGTTGACCCCCAGATCAGCGTGGCCGGGCAGAGCGTGCCGGCGCTCGTCAGTCACTACTTCGCGACGTTGCTCCAGAGCTCCATTCCACTCGCCGGCCTACCGTTCGGAGTGCAGGTCAACAAGGTTGCGGCCGATCCAGCTGGCCTGACGGTCTCGCTAACGGCACACGGCCTCACCTATCACCGTTGAACTGTCACACGTCGACGACGAATCAGCCCGACCGCGAGCGTCACGACCGCGGAAACCAGGAACGAGATCAGCGATGCGCTCATCCACGATGTCGGCTGGAAGTGCAACCATGCCTGCACGTGGTCCCAGGCGCGCACCCACCAGTCGATGGCGCCCGGGTTGACCAATTGGTACGCGCAGAAGCCGAGGGCCCACGGGATGAGTGTCGACCACCGCGTGCCGACGTTGTCGCCGAGATCCCAATGCATCCGTGAGATCAGGAAGTAGTCAACGATCAGGACACCGAGCAACGGCACGAACACCGAGCCGATCAGGATAAGGAAGTTCTCGTAGTCGTTGATGTTCAGCGCCAGCGCGCAGACGGTCGCCACCGTGCCTACCGCCAGCGCCAGTGCGCGGCGGTCCCACCGCGGGCGGAAGTTCTGGATCGATACCGCTGTCGAGTAGGTGTCCGCGAACGACTGGTCGAGCTCGCGGATGGCCAGCACCCCGAATGCGACGGTGCCGAGCGGAACGGCCATGAACGCGCCGAAGATCTTCTCCGAGTCACCACTGGCAACGGTCACGAGCGCGACCAGGCCGAGCGCGTAGCAGGCGATCTGAGTTATTGAGTACCCGACGAAGGTCCCGGCGAACGCGGCCCGCGTCGAACGCGCGTGGCGTGAATAGTCCGAGACCAGCGGTACCCACGACACAGAAACACCGATCACGGTGTCCACGGCGATCCAGAACCCGGTCCAGGAACCGGAGCCGAAGGACGGCAGCGGATGCCGCAGCAGTTGCACCGCCAGGTACACCAGTGCGATGACCACTGCGACCGTTACGTACTTGCGCAGAACTCGGATCCACCCCAGCGGGCGCAGCGCCAGCAGCGTCGTGATCACCCCGCCGGCCAGCACGTAGGTCCAGCGCGGTACGGAGCTGGCGATCTGGTGCATCGCGGTGCCGATGGTGACCAGTTCGAACGTGGTCCAGCCGAGCAGTTGGACGATGTTCAATGCGGTCGGCAGGTAGGACGGCTTGGTCCCGAACAGTCCACGCAGCAGGACCATCGACGGCGCGCCGGTGCGTGACCCGGGGATGCCTGCGGCCGCGAAGCCGAGTGTGCCGAGGACCGTGCCGACAATGAGCGCCACGCAGGCGGCGGCAAGTGACATCGGCGCCGCGCCGTAGATAGGCGAGATCAGGAAGATCGCGCCGGTGAAGCCGAGCAGGCTCACCCCGAGGTTGCCCCACAGTGCAGCGATGTCCCAACTGCCGAGGGTGCGCGGGGCTGGCGTGTCCAGCGTCAGTCCCGCCTCGGCCGGGTCAGTGGTCTGCTCGGGTACTTGCGTCTTCGTCATCAACTCTCCCTGAGCCGGCATTACCCGGCTGGTTCGGCGGTCGGCGTGGTGCCCTCTCAGCCCCGGAGGTTCCGGAGCTCCCGCGGTACGGATCGGTATGGGTTACAGAACAGCCATCCCCTGGACGGGGGAGGACGCTTCGGCGTGCTGCCGGCGCGGGATGCGGCCGGCAAGTCGGGCCAGGCGGCCGGCAGTCACAGCGGCGGCCATCGCCCGCGCCATCATCGTCGGCTCCTGTGCCCGGGTGACGGCGGAGGCGAGCAGCACTCCGTCGCAGCCCAGTTCCATCGCGAGCGCGGCATCGGACGCGGTGCCTATGCCGGCGTCGAGGATCACCGGGACCTCCGCCTCGCCCACGATCAGCTCGATGTTGTGGGGGTTGCGGATGCCCAAGCCCGTACCGATCGGTGCGCCCAACGGCATCACCGTTGCGCAACCGACCTGTTGCAACCGGCGAGCGAGCACTGGATCGTCGTTCG
>JBDTDN010000112.1:0-4190 GCA_039923055.1 Jatrophihabitantaceae bacterium | reverse complement strand
CAGCCTCGGTGGGCTTGGTCGTGCAGAAGTACGGCGGCTCATCTGTCGCCGACGCCGAGCGCATCAAACGGGTGGCCGAGCGCATCGTCGCCACCAAGCGAGACGGCAACGAGGTCGTAGTCGTCGTCTCGGCGATGGGTGACACCACCGACGAGCTGATCGACATGGCCAAGCAGATCGTTCCCGTCCCGTCCGGGCGCGAGTACGACATGCTGCTGACCGCCGGCGAGCGCATTTCGATGGCGCTGCTCGCGATTGCGATCAACTCCCTGGGCGATAAGGCCGAGTCGTTCACCGGCTCCCAGGCCGGCGTGCTCACCACGTCTGTCCACGGCAAGGCTCGCATCGTCAACATCACGCCGGGCCGCGTCGAGAGCTCGATCGCCGCGGGCAACATCGCCATTGTTGCGGGCTTCCAGGGCTTTTCGAAAGAGACGATGAACATCACCACGCTCGGCCGCGGTGGCTCGGACACGACCGCCGTCGCGCTGGCCGCCGCGTTGAACGCCGACGTCTGTGAGATCTACACCGATGTCGACGGCGTCTATACCGCCGATCCGCGGATCGTCCCGAACGCCAGGCGGCTGAACACCGTGACGTACGAAGAGATGATGGAACTTGCGGCGTGCGGGGCGAAGATCCTGCATCTGCGTAGCGTCGAGTACGGCCGTCGCTACGGCGTGCCGATTCACGTCCGCTCGTCGTTCTCGAACAGACCCGGCACCACCGTCGCCGGTCACATGGAGGATCTTGCCGTGGAAGACGCAATCATCAGCGGAGTCGCGCACGATCGCAGCGAGGTCAAGGTGACCGTTGTCGGAGTCCCGGACAAGCCGGGTGAGGCGGCCGCGCTGTTCACCGAACTGGCATCCGCCGAGATCAACCTGGACATGATCGTGCAGAACATCTCCACGGGCGGCACGGGGCGCACTGATGTCTCCTTCACCCTCCCGGCGACCGACGGTGCGACCGCCCTTGCCGCATTGACGAAGATCCAGGCACGGGTGGGGTTCGACGACTTGCTGTACGACGACCACATCGGCAAGCTCTCGCTGGTCGGCGCGGGTATGCGTTCACACCCGGGCGTCTCGGCGAAGTTCTTCGCGGCGCTGGCCGATGCCGGTGTGAACGTCGAAATGATCTCCACTTCGGAGATCCGCATCTCGGTCGTCTGCCGCGACACCGACTTGGACGTCGCGGTGCGCGCTGTGCACGACGCGTTCGAGCTCGGGGCCTCGCCGGACGACGACCCAGCCGTCGTCTACGGCGGGACGGGCCGATGAACTGCTGGTTGGCGCCCGGTGGCTTCGCTGCTTTCACCGGTTGCGTTGCAATCTCACCCGAGAGGACCTCATGAAGGTCGGAATCGTTGGTGCCACGGGGCAGGTGGGCGCGGTTGTCAGGCGCCTGTTGTCCGATCGCTCGTTCCCGGTGACGGACATCCGGTTCTTCGCCTCGTCGCGTTCGGCCGGCTCAACGCTGTCGTGGGAGGGCGTCGACGTCCGCGTCGAGGACGCTGCCACTGCCGACCCGTCCGGGCTGGACATCGCAATCTTCTCCGCTGGCGGCGGAACATCTCGTGAGCTGTCGCCGGTGTTCGCCGCGGCGGGCGTGATCGTGATCGACAACTCCTCCGCCTGGCGGATGGACCCGGAAGTTCCGCTGGTCGTCGCCGAGGTGAACGGTGCCGAGATCGCGAATGCCAGTAAGGGAATCATCGCCAACCCGAACTGCACGACGATGGCGGCCATGCCCGTCCTCAAGCCGTTGCACGACGAAGCCGGTCTGGAGCGTCTGATCGTCTCGACTTACCAGGCGGTGTCCGGTGCGGGGCTGGCCGGCGTCGTCGAACTGGACGAACAGGTTCGCGCGGGCGTCGAGCACGCGACCGAACTCACCCACGACGGCAAGGCGATCACGTTTCCCGAGCAGGTGAAGTTCGCCCGACCGATCGCGTACAACGTGCTGCCGCTTGCCGGCTCGATCGTCGACGACGGCTCGCTGGAGACCGACGAAGAGCAAAAACTGCGTAACGAGTCACGCAAGATTTTGGGTATTCCTGGCCTGCGGGTCGCGGGTACCTGCGTGCGTGTCCCGGTGTTCACCGGACACTCGCTGTCGATCAACGCCGAGTTCGCCCGCCCGCTGTCGGTCGCCCGCGCGATCGAACTGCTCAAGGCCGCGCCGGGCGTTGCGCTCAGCGACATCCCTAATCCGCTCGAGGCCGCCGGCCAGGACCCGTCCTACGTCGGCCGGATCAGGCAGGACTCGTCCTTCGACGGCGGACGCGGGCTGAGCCTGTTCGTCAGCAACGACAACCTGCGTAAGGGCGCTGCGCTCAACGCCGTTCAGATCGCCGAGCTGATCGCTGCCGGACGTCCCGGCTGATGGATCGACGCGCGCGGATCGTCGGCGGCGTCGCTGGCCTGGTGGGTGCAATTGTGATAGCCGGGGCCGTCGCAGTGATCTTGCGCAACAACGACAAGAAGCCAAGCGTTGCCCTACCCGCCGGCATCCGTGCCGTGACGATCCCCGGCGTCGGCGGCGCGCAGTTGAGCGCCGAGATCATCTTGCCATCGGGATCGGGCACGCACCCGCTGCTGGTCATGCCCGGCAGCTGGGGAGCCGCAGCGAGTGAGTACGTGCTGGTGGGGCAAGGGCTCGCCAAACGGGGGTACGTGATCATCAGCTACGCCCAACGCGGGTTCGGTGGCTCGACCGGCAAGGTTGACGCCGGGGGTTTGGAAAACCAGCAGGACGTAAGTGCGGTGATCAACTGGGCGCTGAAGAACACACCGGCGAATCCTAAACAGATCGCGGCGGTCGGCTCCTCGCTTGGCGGCGGGGTGGCGCTGCTGGCGGCCGAACGCGATCCGCGGATCCGCGTCGTGGTCGCGACGAGCACGTGGACCGACCTCGTCGCCTCGGACTTCCCCAACCGCACGCCTAACCAGCAGGTTCAGCAACTGCTGCTGTCCGGGCAGGCACCGAAAGGCAGCCTAGGTCCGGCAGCGCTAAAGATGCAGTCGGCGCTCGCCGCCGGTGATGCGGCCGGTTACGGCGCTCTCGTCCAAACGCTCTCAACGTCGAGCTCGCCCATGAACGGCGTCGCGGCGTTGAACAAGAATCGGACCGCGGTCATGATCGCGAACGGCTGGCAGGACTCGATCTTCCCGCCCGCGCAGTTGGTGCCCTTCTTCAACGCGCTCACCGGACCCAAGCGACTACAACTGGCTGCCGGCGATCACGGCGCTACGGAGATTTCGGGTCTGCTGGGTCAGTACAACCAGGTGTGGACCGACGCGGGTGCCTGGCTGGACCACTTCCTGCTCGGCGTGAACAACGGGATGGGCACGACGCAGGACTCGGTCCAGTTGACGGACGTAGCTACCGGCGCGATCCACAGCTATCCGTCCTGGAGCAAGCTCGCCAAGACCACGACGTCCTACCTGACGGCGTCGGACGTCGGCTCACGTACGGCCGGGACGATAGGTCCGTCGGCGGGAGCCTGGTCCGAATCGATCGCCGCCGGCGTGAACACCGATGCCGAAGCAGGACCGTTGCAGTTGTCGGTCCCATACAAGAAGGTGAGCGGCATCGACGTCGGTTCGCTGGCCAGCCCCAACTCCGTCATTTGGAACGATGCCGTGGTGTCCAAGGCGACGCTCGTCAACGGCAGCCCGACGCTGCAGGTCACGGTGACACCGTCTGCGACGACGACATCGTTGTTCGCCTACCTGTACGACGTGGACGCCTCGGGCGCCGGCACGCTGATGAGCTACGAACCGTACACGCTGCTGAACGTCCCGGCGGGCCAGCCGACCCAGGTTTCGATGACCCTGCAGCCGACGTCCTGGACCGTCGCGAAAGGTCATCACCTGAGCCTTGCGATTGACACGGTGGACGCCCGGTTCATGCCGCTGAGCCGGACCGGCAGCACGCTGATCTTCAGTTCGTCGCCGGCATCACCCGCAACGTTCACCGTCCCCATCAACTGACGACCGATTGCACAATCGGGTGCTGTGGATGACCCGGTGAGCAAGATCGGACTGTTGCCCGGTCTACTCGCCACGGCCGGTCCCGGAGTCGATATTGCAGCGCGACTGGGCCGCCGTGTTGTGGTCCGGTGGGTGCTCAGCCATCGGTCGGCGGCTCGGCTTGGGGCTACCGGTACCGGACCCCGCGCTGTT
>JBDTDN010000111.1:0-8070 GCA_039923055.1 Jatrophihabitantaceae bacterium | reverse complement strand
GCGCCGGGACACGAACCAGAAGAACGAACCGACGATCGCGCACAGGCCGCCGGACAGGACCAGCGCCGCGAAGCCCGCCCACTCTATCTCGTGGTGACCGCCGGGCGTGAAGGCATTGTCGTGATAGCTCCAGTAGCCGTAGCCGATCGAGGTGGCCCACATGAATGCGGCGACACCGAGAAACAGTCGCGCTTCGACCTTCACGTCAGTTCCCCGGATTCTGCGATGCGGACCGATCGGTCCGGGACGTGTTGAACGGGTAGGTCGTCGTCGCGTAAGGCTTGTTCAGCGTGGGGTCCGACATCGCCGTCAGCGACTCGGACTGCCGGGTCGGATCGGTCGCCGGCAGGCTGCCCAGCTTGGTCAGGTACCGCTGGAAATCCTCCGGTGACACCACGCGCACCTCGAAGTTCATCTGCGAGTGGTAGGTGCCGCACAGTTCGGCGCACCGACCGACGAAACTGCCCTCCGACGTCGCGGTGATCTCGAACTTGTTGTCGCGGGTGGTCGCCGTCGTCCCGTACGGCAGGATGTCCCGTTTGAACAGGAACTCCGGCACCCAGAACGAGTGGATGACGTCTTCGGAGTGTTCGACGAACTGGACCGTCTCGCCCTTGGGGATCACCAGAACTGGGATCTCGTCGTCGGATCCGATCGTGGACAGGTTCAGCGGCACGGTCTTGCCGTTGGCATCGGTAGTGGTCGCGTCCTTGTAGACCTGCGGAATCTCGACCCCGTTCTGCAGGACAGACTTGTACTCGAACTGCCAGTTCCACTTGAAGGCGTCGACCTGAATGGTGACCTGCGGATTGGCGCTCAGCTTGTTGACGTCGTTCTCGACCGCGACGGTCCGGTAGAACAGGCCCGCGATGAAGACAAACGGAAGGATCGAATAGACGATCTCCACCGGTAGGTTGTACTTCGTCTGGCGGGGCAGTTCATCGTTCTTCTTGCGGTAGCGGATGCAGCACCAGAAGATCAGGGACCAGACGACGACGCCGACAGCCAGTGCCGTCACACCGGTCCAGCTCCACAGCACGCGCATCTTGGTGGCCTGCTCGGTGACCCCGGTAGGCCAGCCGAAACGTAGCTTCTTCTCGACATCGTGGGCTGAGCAGCCAGAGAGCACCAAGGCGAGCGGGCCGACGAGCAGCGCCAATTTGCCGCCCCGAGCCCAACGTCTGCGACGCACCTGTTACCGCCTCTCGAACTCAATCTGGATCGATTTGGAGCGTACTGGACCGGTTCGTCGCCGCCGGTATCGGGTCGCGGATTTCGCGCTGTGACGGCGCCCTCGCTACCGTCGCAGCATGGCCATCTATCTCGATGCGGCGGCTGGCGCTCCGCTGCACGCTGTGGCCCGCGAAGCGTTGATCGCGGCCCTCGCCGACGGCTGGGCCGACCCTGACCGGCTCTACGGCGCCGGCCGGCGCGCTCGGGGGCTGCTGGACGCGGCGCGCGCATCGGTCGCCGAGTCCATCGGTGCCCGCCCGGACGAGGTCAGCTTCACCGCGAACGGCGCCCAGGCGTTGCATGCCGCGGTCCTGGGGACGCTGGCCGGCAATCGCCGATCCCCCGGTTTCGTACACAGCGCCGTCGAACACTCCGCAGTGCTGCACGCGGCGCAGGTGCACGTCGCCGGCGGCGGTTCGAGCGTGAGCGTTCCGGTTGACTCGCTGGCTCGCGTCGACGTGGAGGCCTTCGTTGGCGCCGCGCACACCGCCGGAATTGGAGCGGCGGCACTACAGGCTGCCAATCATGAGGTGGGCACGCTCCAGCCGGTGGCCGAGGTCGCAGCGCGGATCGCCGTCCCGCTGATCGTCGATGCGACGCAGTGCGTCGGACACGCGGATCTGCCGGCCGGATGGTCGGTCCTGGCGGCCGATGCGCGTACCTGGGGCGGGCCGGACGTCGGGGTGTTGGCGGTGCGTACCGGTACACGCTGGCGTTCACCGTTCCCACCCGACGAACGTGAGGCCGGACGGGTGCCGGGGGTGCCGAACGTGCCGGTAATCGTGGCTGCGGCCGCTTCCCTGCGCGCCGTGTGCACGACGCAGGCGGTCCAGGCTGCGCGGCATGCCGGCCTGATCGATCGGATTCGGTTGGCCGTTGCCGGCATTCCGGACGTCGAGGTGCTCGGCGATCCCGCGGGCCGGCTGCCGCACCTGGTCACGTTCTCCTGCCTGTACGTGGACGGCGAGGCTCTTCTGAGCGGCCTGGACCGGCGCGGATATGCGGTCTCGTCGGGCTCGTCGTGCACCTCATCCACGCTGGAGCCGTCCCATGTGCTCGTGGCGATGGGAGCGTTGACGTCCGGAAACATCCGGGTATCGCTGCACCATGAGACGACCGATGCGGATGTGGACGGCTTCCTGACCGCGCTGCCAGAGGCCGTGGCGCAGGTCCGAGCCGAACTGGGTGCGGCAGGACTATGACGCGATGAGCGCACACGCGAACGGCCATGGGCTACGTATCGACGCACGCGGTCGGCATTGCCCACTGCCGATCCTGGACCTGGCCCGGCACATCGGGGACGTCGAAGTCGGCGAGGTGATCACCGTCGAGGCCGACGATCCGGCCGCCCGTCCCGATATCTCGGCTTGGTGCCGGATGCGCGCGCACGAGTACGTCGGCGAATCGGCTGCGACGGACGGCACGCCTGGATACCGCGTCCGCCGCCTGCACTGACCTGACCGGGATACTGGTCCACGTGTGCGGACTTATCGGATTCCTGTCAGCCAACGGCGATGCGCCCGCGGTCGAAACTGCCGTTGCCGGATCGCTGGAAGACATGCGCCACCGCGGTCCCGACGAAGGCGGCGTCTGGTCCGATGAGGACGTCGTCATCGGCTTCCGGCGGCTGTCGATCATCGACATCGACCACAGCCACCAGCCACTGCCCTGGCTGGGCGGTCGCTACCACCTGATCTTCAACGGTGAGATCTACAACTACGTCGAACTGCGCGAGCGGCTGGCCACCGAGTTCGGCGCCACATTCGAAACCGAGGGTGACGGCGAGGCGATCGTCGCCGGCTACCACTACCTGGGCGAGAAGATCGTCCGTGAACTGCGCGGCATGTTCGCGTTCCTGATCTGGGATTCTGCCGAGCGCGTGCTGTTCGGCGCACGGGACTGGTTCGGCATCAAACCCCTGTACACCTACGCCGACGAGCGCGGATCGTTCTTCGCCAGCGAGAAGAAGTCGTTGCTGGACGTTGCCGCACCCGGAACATCGGCACAGGTTGATCTAGTGGCGCTGCAGCACTATCTGACGCTGCAATACGTCCCCGAACCGGCATCGATGCACCGCGCAATCAGCCGGATCGAGTCCGGGACCTACTTCACGATGCGACCCGGGGAGGCTGTCCGGCCACACCGCTACTTCCACCCGGACTTCGCGATCCGCGCCGTCGGTGAGCCGGAGAAGTTGTACCGCGAAATCGCCGAAGCGCTGGAAGACTCGGTCGCCAAGCACATGCGTGCGGACGTCACGGTCGGCTCGTTCCTGTCCGGCGGCATCGACTCCACCGCTATCGCGGCGCTGGCCAAGCGGCACAACCCGAACCTGCTCACGTTCACGACCGGCTTTGAGCGCGAGGGGTTCAGCGAGATCGACGTGGCCGCCGAGTCCGCGGCTGCGATCGGTGTCGAGCACATCACCAAGGTCGTCACGGCGCAGGAGATGATGGATTCGCTGCCACTGATCACCTGGTATCTGGACGATCCAGTGGCCGACCCTGCGCTCGTCCCGCTGTACTTCATCGCCCGCGAGGCCCGCAAGCACGTGAAGGTCGTGCTATCCGGCGAGGGCGCGGATGAGTTGTTCGGCGGCTACACGATCTACCGCGAGCCGATCTCGCTGCGCGCGTTCGAGAAGATGCCCGCCGGGCTGCGGCGCGGACTGGGACGGGTGTCGACGAAAATCCCGGAGGGTACCCGCGGCAAGGACCTGCTGCGGCGCGGCGCGATCAACATCGAGGAACGCTACTACGGCAACGCCCGGATCTTCCGCCCCGAGGAGATGGGTTTCTACCGCATGTACGACCCGTCCGTCTCGTACATGGATGTCACGCGCGGGCTGTACCAGTCGACCAAGCACCTAGACGGCTCGACCCGGATGCAGTACGTCGACCTGTTCACCTGGCTGCGCGGGGACATCCTGGTCAAGGCCGACAAGATGACGATGGCGAATTCGCTCGAATTACGCGTGCCGTTCCTGGACACCGAGGTCTTCCGCGTCGGCTCGTCGATCCCGACCGACCTGAAGATCACGAAAGACACGACGAAGTACGCGCTGCGACGGGCACTGGCAGATATCGTGCCTGCGCATGTGCTGGAGCGCGCCAAGCTCGGGTTCCCGGTCCCGATCCGGCACTGGCTCAAGGACGTCATGTACGACTGGGCGCGGGCGATCATCACCGACTCACAGGCCGACTACCTGATCGACCGCGACGCGGCGCTGCGACTGCTGGACGAGCACCGGGCCGGGCCGCACGACTACTCGCGCAAGATCTGGACGCTGCTGGTGTTCATGATCTGGCACGGCATCTTCGTCGAGGACCGCATCCACCCGGCGATCCCCGAGACCGTTTACCCCGTCCGAGTTTGACCTCCCCCGCAAGCGGGGGAGGTCAAAGTCGGACTTAGGACAGGTGGGGCAGGACCTCGGCAGCGCAGTCGCCGCAGTAGGACTCGGCGAGGCGGTCCGCAAAGTCGGCCGGCTTGACCTCGTACTCCTGCGTACCGACGGTCTCCAACACCAAGGTGGCCAGCAGGCTGCCGACCTGCGCCGAACGCTCCCACGACAGGTCCCATTCGCGGGCGGTCAGCAGGCCGGCGCGGAACGCGTCGCCTACGCCGGTCGGATCGGCCTTGGCGCGCTCCTTGGCGACCGCGACGTGCACCCGTTCCAGGTCGCGACCGACGATCTCGACGCCGCCGGAGCCGAGCGTGGTGATCCGGATCCCGACCTGCGCCATGATGTCGGCCTCGGACAGCCCGGTCTTGGACTCCAGCAAGCTCTTCTCGTACTCGTTGGTGAACAGCAGGTCAGCGCCCTCGACCAGTTGGGCCAGCGCCGTGCCGTCCATCCGGGCGATCTGCTGTGAGGGATCAGCGGCGAACCTGAACCCGCGGTCCCGGCACTCGATGCTGTGCCGCACCATCGCGTCCGGGTCGTCGGCACTGATGATGACGAGATCCGCGCCGGTCGCCTCCCAGGCGGGGGCCAACTCGATGTTGCGCGCCTCGCTCATGGCGCCGGTGTAGAACGAGCCGATCTGGCAGAGGTCGTCGTCGGTGGTGCAGACGAAGCGCGCGGTGTGGTGGATCGGCGAGACGAACAGGTGCTTGCAGTCCACCCCGTTGCGCTCAAGCCAGGCACGGTACTCGTCGAAGTCCTCGCCGACCGCACCGATCAGAACCGGCGCACCACCGAGTTGCGCGATGCCGTAACAGATGTTCGGTGCAACCCCGCCGCGGCGCACCACGAGATCGTCCACGAGGAACGACAACGACACCTTGTGCAACTGGTCAGCGAGCAACTGCTCCGAGAACTTCCCCGGAAAGTGCATCAGATGGTCAGTGGCGATGGATCCTGCAACGAGTACGGGCATGGCGCGAACCGTACCCAATGCGGGCGCGCCGCGCGCTTTCAGGTCAGCCGCAGAAACTGTTTCCGCAAGCGCAGCCGCCCCCGGCGTTCGGGTTGTCGATCGTGAAGCCCTGCTGCTCGATCGTGTCGGTGAAGTCGATCGTGGCGCCACCGAGGTATGGGGCGCTCATCCGGTCGACAACGACCGGGACGTTGTCGAGGTTCAGTTCGACGTCGCCGTCCAGACTGCGCTCGTCGAAGAACAACTGGTACTGCATGCCGGAGCAGCCGCCGGGCTGGACGGCGACACGCAGGCGCAGGTCATCGCGACCCTCCTGGTCCAGCAGCGCGCGGACCTTCACGGCCGCACCCGCTGTCAACGACAGGTTGGCCTCGCTCAGCTCAGCCGGCGCGGACGTCAACTCGACGGAGGTGGTGGTATCGGTGGCGGTCATCGGGCTCCCCTGGCTATGTCGAGCGACTGTCGCGGTGATCGTTCGCTTGGCGCCAACGACCCGAAGGCCGCCGACTGACACCACTGTAACCAATCGGGAGCCAATCGGGGTGGTCCTACGCCGTGAAGTCCGTGCGACCGACCACAGTGCCCCCGCACTGGTGCTCTCGCTGGCTAGGCTGGACGCGTGACGTTCACCGAACCGGACTCGACTCCGTTGGCTCTTCTGCTGCTCGGGCGAGGCAGCGACGCGGACTCCGAACGTGGTGTCGACTGCCCGGGTGAGTTGCCGCCGGCGTCCGACCCGAACCTGGTCGCCCGAGCAACCGAGGCGCGAGAGGCTCTCGGTGATCGGGTGTTCATCCTCGGCCATCACTACCAGCGTGACGAGGTGATCCAGTTCGCTGATGTCACGGGCGATTCGTTCAAGTTGGCTCGCGAGGCCGCCGCGCGTCCGGACGCTGAGTTCATCGTCTTCTGCGGCGTGCACTTCATGGCCGAGTCCGCTGACATCCTGACCACTTCGAACCAGCGGGTGCTGCTGCCGGATTTGGCTGCCGGTTGCTCGATGGCCGACATGGCCAGCTACCAGCAGGTCATCGAAGCCTGGGACGTGCTCGCCGATGCCGGTGTCGCGGACGTCACGGTCCCAGTCACCTACATGAACTCCTCCGCGGCGATCAAGGCTTTCACCGGCGAGCACGGCGGCGCGGTCTGCACGTCATCCAACGCCAAGCGGACACTGGAATGGGCGTTCGAACAAGGCGAAAAGGTCCTGTTCATGCCCGATCAGCACCTAGGCCGCAACACCGCCGTCCTGCAGCAGGGCATCGCGCTGGAGCAGTGCGCCGTCTTCGATCCGAACAAGCCGGGCGGCGGACTCACCCCCGATCAACTGCGCGCGGCGAAGATGCTCTTGTGGCGCGGCCATTGTTCGGTCCACGGACGGTTCTCCGTCGACAGCGTCCGGGAGGTGCGAGAGCGGGTTCCTGGCGTCAACGTGCTGGTCCACCCCGAATGCCAGCACGAGGTCGTGTTGCTGGCCGACTACGTCGGATCGACCGAATACATCATCAGGACGATCGAGGCGGCCGAGCCCGGCTCAGCGTGGGCGCTGGGCACCGAGTTGAACCTGGTCCGCAGGCTGGCGAATGCCCATCCGGACAAGCAGATCATCTTCCTGGAGAAAAACGTCTGCTACTGCTCGACCATGAACCGGATCGACCTGCCACATCTGGTGCAGACGCTCGAGTCCCTGGTCCGCGGCGAGGTCATCAACCAGGTGGCCGTCGAGCCGTCGATGGCAGCCAATGCACGGCTGGCGCTCGACCGGATGCTCGCCCTCGCCTAGCGGGCACCTATCCTTGGTCTTGTGAAGGTGTCGCTGCGCAAGAAGTCCGAAGAGTCCGTCGATGTCGTCGAGGTCGCTGAGCAAGCTGAATCCGTCGCTCGCGGTAAGGGTCGAGCGACCCCGAAACGCCGTGACTCGGTGGTGCAGCGCGGTCCGGTAACGGCCCCGAAGACGCGCAAGGAGGCCTACGCCCGCCAGAAGCAGCAGTCGAAGGCGGCCAAGGTCGCGCGTCGGACCCCGGCCAGCCAGATGACCGTGGCCGACCGGCGAGCCGCGCTCCGGTCCGGCGAGATGCTGCCCAAGCGTGATCAGGGCGCCACCCGCAAACTGGCGCGCGACTACGTCGACTCGCATCGGCTGGTGAGCAACTACCTGCTGGTCCTGTTCCCGCTGATGATCGTGAGCTACGTCGTCAAGACGGCATGGATCAACCTGCTGGTGCTGGTGATCTTCTTCGGCATCCTGGTCGAGTGGTTCCTCATAGGCCGACGGATCCGGCGGCTGGCGACCGAACGGAACGGCTCTGCCGAGGGCAGCCCGATGTCGATCGGCTTCTACGCTGGCAGCCGCGCCTACCTGCCGCGTCGCTGGCGCCTGCCCGCGCCGCAGAAGAGCCTCGGCGACGCTCTCTGAATCTGTTCGCCAATCCGCTCATTGCGCCCGGAGTGCGGC
>JBDTDN010000110.1:0-21279 GCA_039923055.1 Jatrophihabitantaceae bacterium | reverse complement strand
GTGCGCGACGATGTCGCCGGCGCGCAGGTGGCTGAGCACGGCCGGCAGCGGCTCCTCGGTCTCCCCGATGTGGACCATCAGTGGCAGTTTGGCCTGTTCGGCAAGGGCGATCGACTTCTTGAGCAGCGACTCCCAGTGCTCGCCCACGACGTCCTCGGAGAGCCGGATCTTGAAGCCGCGGACGATGTCGGGGTTCTCCGCCGCGACCTGCAGCGCATCGTCGACGACGAGCGTGTCCGGGTTGAGCAACTCGCCGAACCGGAAGTCGATCAGGCCCAGCACCGAGACGTTGAGGAAGTTGACGATCCGCATCGCATTGCCTTCGACGATCAGCTTGCGGAAGGCGGGGAACGTCGAGGCACCAGCGGTTCCGGCATCTGCGGCGGCGACCACGCCACGCCGCAGGTGCGCCTCGTCGGCCGGCGCCCCAACCTTGGACACGTACTCGAAGATGTGCGTGTGACCTTCGACCAGGCCAGGCAGCACCATCGCGCCGGTGCAGTCGACGACCTCGGTGGCCTGCTCTGCCAAACCGGCTCCGATCGCCGCAAGCTGCGAACCGCGGATCGCGACGTCGAGGTTGGCGTTGGTTCCCGACGCGGGGTCGATGACCGTCCCGCCGGCAAGGACGAGGTCGTAGGTCGGCTGGTTCGGGTCTGGCATCAGGACTCCAATGTCTTCGAGGTGCGGGTAATCATGCGGACGGTCAGGTGGCACGCCCGACGAGCGCGGAACGGTTCGCCAATTCGCCGACTGGGGGGTGTCCGGACGGGGCCACGACGGCGGTGAGCAACGGCAGCAGTGGACCGATCTGGATACGGATCTGGTCGCCGGCGGTCAGGAAGCACTTGCGGTCCTGTCCGGTACCCGCGGGTGTTCCGGTGAGCACGACATCGCCCGGCTCCAGGGCAGCGAACCAGGAGATCCGCGCCAGCAGTTCCGGGATAGGAAAGATCATCCCCGCGCTGTTGTCATCCTGCTGCAAGTCGCCATTGAGCCAGGTGCGGACACTGATGCAGTCACGGTCGTCCAGTTCGTCGGGCGAACACACCGACGGGCCAAGGGGATTGAAGCCCGGAAAGCTCTTCGCGAGGGTTGGCGTGCCTGTACTGCGCATGACGTCCCGTGCGGTCATGTCGTTCGCTGCAGTGATGCCGGCAACGCTCGCCCAGACGTCCTCGGGCGCGGATTGGTACAGCCGCCGACCGACGACGACGGCGATCTCGCCCTCGTAGTCCATCTCGACCGTCTGCTCAGCCGGAACCGCCACCGCGGTGTCGGAGGCGACCACCGCTGACGGCGCACCCAGATACAGGATCGGCTCGGTCGGCAGGTCTCGGCCGGTACGCGCTGCCTTCGACCGGTAGTTCAGACCGACGCCCCAGACCGCACGTGGCCGCCCCAACGGGGCCAGCAGGGCGAGACCGTCCAGCGACAGGCGGTCGAGGACCGGGTAGCTGGCGAGGACGTCGAGCGAACCGGTTTGTTCGATCACCGCACCGACGTGCGGATACGGCGTATCGAGCAGGGCGAACCCATCGTCCTCGATACGCCCGACACCGGACGCAATAGTCGCTACGTGCACGCGAGTCATCTTTCAATGCGAGATGGCATCGTGTCAAGCGATACGACGAATGGAACGCGATCGAGGCGAAAATGGGGCCCGTCCCGAAGGAAAGGCCCCATTCCACAAACCCAAACTCGTTACGCGCTAGCCACCGGGCAGTTGCCGGCGCACCTCGCCACTGTCCCAATAGTCGACGCGGTGGGCGATCAGACCGTCGTTGTCGACCCGGAACCGGAACACGCCCCGCACGCTCACCGGAGCACCGTCGGCCGACACCAACCGAAAGGACATTCGGTACGCCGCCGCGGCCCGCTCGCCATCGACGATCAGTTCCTCGACGTCGTAGTGCAATTCAGCGAAGTCGGCCAGAAACCCGGTCAGCGCCGCGCGGTACTCGATCCGACCGAACCGGTTGTGACCCATCGACGACGTGTGCTCGTTGACGAAGTTCTCGGCCACACACGCGGCGATGCGATCGGCATCGTGCGAGTTCAGCGCGTCCAGGTACGCAACGACGGCAGCGCGGGTCAGCTCGCCGATCAGGACTGACCGCCCCACAGGCGCCGGACGCTGTTGAAGACCTGCTGGTCGTGGGAGATCTCAATGACGTTGCCATCCGGATCGGTGAACGCGCACACGTACCCGACCTGGCCACCGACGTCCTGCGGTTCCCAGTGCAGGCAGCCCATCTCACGCGCCTTGGTCGCCATGTCGTCGACATCGCTGCGGTTGACGACCTCGATGCCCAGGTGAGCGAACGGTTTGAGCAAGCCGAGTTGGTTGCCACGGTCCTTGTTGAAGCAGACCAGGACCAGCACGAACGGCGTCTCGACTTGCTTGTCGTTGGACAGCCACACGCTCTCGCCGGCGTCGTCCTTGAAACGCTCCACCACGACGAGCGGCGTGAGCTTGGTGTAGAACTCGATCGACTTGTCGAGATCACCGACGGGAAGCGCGATGTGCGTCCACCGAACGGACTTCAGAGCGGTTGCCACGGGTTCCTCCAGATATCGTCACTGCGTTGATCGTCACTGTGCCTTACCGGCAGGCTAGGCGACTGTGCGAGGACCGGCCATGTGCCGCGGACACAAACCGGGCGCACGCACTCTGATCCCGCACGACATCGGAACCGGCGCGCGAATGTGCGAGCCTGCAAGAGTTCATCTGAATTCGACGCACGCGCCCTAGGAGGCACCCAAGTGCAGTACCGCACGCTCGGCCGCACCGGCATCGAGGTCAGCACGCTGTGCTTAGGCACGATGATGTTCGGCGCCTGGGGCAATACCGACGAGGCCGAATGCCACCGCATCGTCCACGCCGCGCTCGATGCCGGCGTTAACTTCGTCGACACAGCAGATATCTACTCCTTCGGCGAGTCCGAACAGATCGTCGGTCGGGCACTGAAGGGCCGACGCGATCAGGTGATTCTCGCGACCAAGGTCAACAACGAGATGCCCGGCGACCCGAACGACCGCAACCGTGGGCGCAACTCGCGGGTCTGGATCATGCGTGCCGTCGAGGCCAGCCTGCGCCGCCTGGACACCGATTACCTCGACCTGTACCAGATGCACCGACCCGATCCGCGGACCGATATCGACGAGACCCTCGGCGCACTCAGCGATCTCGTCCGGCAGGGCAAGGTGCGGGCCATCGGCAGTTCGACCTTCCCCGCCGAACAGATCGTTGAGGCGCAGTGGGCCGCCGAGAGGCGCGGGCGCGAACGGTTCCTCACCGAACAACTCTCGTACTCGATCCTGGCCCGGCACGCGGAGCAGGCCACGCTGCCCACCAGCGAGCGGTACGGCCTCGGCGTGCTGGTGTGGAGCCCGCTCAACGGTGGCTGGCTCAGCGGGCGTTACCGGGCCGGCAGTGCGGCGCCCACCGACTCGCGCGCACTCACCAACGGCGACCACTTCGATTTCAGCGATGCCGGGATCCGCAACCGCAAGCTCGAACTGGTCGAGGAACTGATCAAGGTTGCCGACGACGAAGGCTGCTCACTGATCCACCTCGCACTGGCGTTCGTGCTGGCGCACCGCGCGGTCACGTCGGCAATCATGGGCCCACGGACCTTCGATCACCTCACCGGCCAGTTGGGTGCGGGGGAACTGGCCCTGTCCGCGGCAGCACTGGATCGCATCGACGCCCTCGTCGCACCGGGCAGTGACATCAACCCAGACAACGTCGGCTACCAGGCGCCGGAGTTGCTCGACGCCGCACTGCGCCGCCGCTGACCGGACCCGCCGCAGCGCGGCGGACCCGGTCAAGGGGCGACTTATCGGGGCATACCTGCACCGAATGCTGCCGCCCGGGGCACGATGCCGCCAGCCTGGAAGTCCGGCGGCAGGCTGAACTCACCTCGGAGCGTCAGCCAGAGGCGGATGAGGTCGCGGCGCCGGTCAGGCTCGGGGTGGTCGACGTAGTCGGTGCGGGCATGCATCACCGTGTAGTTGTTCAGGAACTGGATGTCGCCGACCGCGAAGTTCATGTTGAGCACGAATTCGGGCGCGTTCGCGACCGCGTCGAGCGCATCGAGCGCAGCGATCTGCTCGGCGGTGAGTTCCGGCACCCCCCACCCCCGCGACGCGGTCTCCATGTACTGGCGGCCGTAGTGCGCGAAGAGTCGACCGTCATGTTCGGCGTACACGCTGCACTGGAAGAAGCTCTCTGGACCATCGCCGGACTTGCGGTCGTGCCACCACTGTTCATGCAACAGGGCGGCAACCGCGGGCTGGGTACGGACCAACTCGTCGTGGACGGCGACCGAACTGATGATCGTGCTGACACCGCCGGTGAGCGCCGGGCGAATGCACAGCAGGGCGACTATGTCCGAGGAATCCGCGTGGTACTCCAGCCGCGCCGACGTCTGGAAGCCGCGGACGAGCGGGTCCGCTGGATCCAACCCCATGTCGCGGATGTGCACGAGCAGGTCCTCGGGCCGCTGCTGGTGGATCGGAACGCCCACGTGCAGCCCGATCCCCCAGTACAGCAACTCGATCTGCCGTTCGTCCAGCCCGTCGATCGGCACGCCGCGAAGCAGGACGAACCCACGGCCGTCGACGAGTTCGGTGATCACCGACTCCAGGACTTGTCCCAACTGCGGCAGGGGAAAGTCGTCTCGCCCGATCTCGCGCAGCGTTACCCCGGGCCGATCGACCGCCGCCAATGCCGTCAGCAACTCCTGTCGCTGGCGGTCATCCAGCTCGATCTTCCAGTCGTCTCGATCGCTGATCTCGCAACCGCGCCACGCGGCCGGTCCACCGATAACGTTCGCCATTGCCGTATTCCTCCGCGTTCGGGTTGACATCGTCATTCGTGCTCGGATGAGCACACTCAACCCCGGACGCGATATGGCACCACGATGCGCGGCAAGCGCCGGGGGTCAGCAGAGATGACGAGCCGAACCCGGCGCGCGAGCGTGGTTCGGTGTGCCGAGATAGACCGGACTGTCAGCCATTCCCATATCGTAATATGAGATGGCGTCTTGTCAAGCGTGCACGTGCCGGGCCGCCGCACAGGGCGCGCTGCCCGGCATCAAGCACCACTGCAGGTCAGCTCGAACCTCGCTCGAACGGCTGGCCGAGCGCTTTGGGTTCTCGATGCTGGGTGGCGAAGATGAGCATCGCCAGCAGCGCCAGCAGATACGGCACGGCAATCAGGAATTGGACGTTCAGCGTGATGCCGAGAGCGGGCAACGCCAGCCGCATCGCGTCGGCCAGCCCGAACAGCATGCAGCCGACCATGCTCCGGCCCAGTCGCCACGCTCCGAAGATCACGGCAGCGATCACGATGTAGCCCCGTCCGGCGGTCATGTTCGCATTGAACGAGCCCACCTCGGCGGTAGCCAAGTACGCGCCGCCGAATCCGGACAACAGCCCACACCACATCAGCGCCTGGCGTCGGCGGCGATTGACCGGGATACCGGTGCCGTCGGCGGCCTGCGGATTCTCACCAACCGCACGCAGTTCCAGACCCCAGCGACTGCGTTCCACCAGCCACCAGGTGAGCGGTATGACGATGATCAGCAGGTAGACGGGCCAGCGTTCGACGAACAACGCGTCACCGACCATGGGGATGTCGCGCAGTCCGGGGATGCTGACCTGGGAGACTTGATGGCTGGCGAACCTACTCGTCGCGATCAGAAAGCTCGTCAATCCGAGAACCACCGAGTTGAGCACCAGACCGACGACAAAGGTGTTGATCTCCGCGCGATGCGAGAGGTTCGCGTGCACCACCGCGACCACCAACCCGACGATGGCACCCGCGAACAATCCGATCGTGGCGCTACCGGTAGCGCTCGCGGTGGCCACCGAGGCGAACGCACCGCCTAGCATCATCGCCTCGACCGAGATATTCAGCGTGCCGGCGCGTTCGGCCAGATACTCACCGCACGCGGCGAACGCCAGCGGCACGGTGAGCCGCACGCCGCTGGACAAGATTGTCGAGGTGTTGTCGACGAAGCTCATGCCGGACTAACTCCAACCAGGCAATTGGTTCGCACGGCAGTGAGCCGCCTGCGTCCGGTTCTCATGCTGCAGCTCCTTGCAGAGCAGGGGCGTGCCGACCCGATGCGCTCGCCCGGCGTGTCGCCGCACGACGCTTGAGGATGTCCGCGAGGGCCGGCGGAGCGACAAATGCCAGCACCAGCAAGCCCTTGACGACATCCACCAAGAACGGCGGGACGCCCGTCGAGGACAGGAAGTTTCCGCCCGAACGGAGGATGCCGAACAGCAGCGCGAACGGGACAGCGACGATCGGCCGGTTGCGGGCAACCAGCGCGACGAGCAGGCCATCCCAACCGATGTTGCTGGAAACGCCGGGCTGCAACCGGAAGTTGCCGACCGGGCTCGTCAACAGCACCGCACCCGCGATGCCCGCGAACGCTCCGGAGATCGCCAGCGCCAACCCGCCGAGCGCCGCGACCCGCACGCCGGCGTGCCGCGCGGTGAGCGGGTTGAGCCCGACCATCTTCAGCCGGAAACCCCAGCGGGTGCGCGTCATCGTCACGGCGACGGCCACGGTGAGCGCGAGCGCGAGAATAAGACCCACGCTCAGTTGCAGGTTCGGGTAGCTGCCGAAGGATCGCAGTTGCGATCCGGTCGCGATCTGCTTCGATTCCGGCAGCGGCGCGATGCCGGCGACCGATGGCTCCTGCAGGAACCAGGACGTGTTCACCGCGTAACTGATCAGTTGCTGGGCGACGAAGGTCATCAGCAGCGTACTGACCACGATGTTGACGCCGCTGATCCGGTACATCAGCGAGCTGAGCCAGGCCCAGAACCCGCCGGCGAGCGCGGCCACACATATGCCGATCACCAACAGTGCCCAACCGGCAAGTTGCAGCTTCAGCGTCACCGCGGCCACCGCGAGCGCGCCGATCAACACCTGGCCTTCCTGCCCGATGTTGAACGCCCCGGACCGGCTGCTGATGCATGAGCCCGCCGCCACGATGAGCAATGGCGCGGCGTAGAGCAGGGTGGTGGTCCAGGCCGCCTGCGAGGCGATGCTGCCCGTATAGAGGGCGTGGAGCGCCGCGGTTGGCGAACTGCCCGTGCTGGAGATCAGCAGTGTCGAGAGCGCACCGACAATGACCACGGCCACGGCGGACATTCCCGCGATCTGCCAACCCGAACGCGACGGTTGCAGACCGAGCATCGTCCGACGGACCAGTGAGACCCCGGTCCGTTCAGCGCTCATGCGGCGATTCCCCCGACGAGCATGCCCAGTCGCTCAGCCGTCGCCTCGCCCGTGGAGAGCACACCGGTGATCCGGCCCGAGGAGATGACCGCGATCCGTGAGCACAGCGCCATCACTTCCTCCAACTCCGTCGAGATGAGCAGTACCGCGACACCGGACGAGGCGACCTTGCGCAGCCGCAGATACATGTCCTCGATCGCGCCGACGTCCAGCCCGTGGGTCGGCTGGGCGGCAACCAGGACGGTGGGGTTCGCGGACAACTCCCGCGCAACAACAAGTCGCTGCTGGTTACCGCCGGACAGGCTCCGTACCGGAGCGTCCAACGACGGGGCGATGATGTTGAACTCGGCAGTCAGACGGCGGGCGATCGCATACATCTTCCTGCGGCTCAGGAACCCGCGGGCGCTGATGTCGTCCAACGCCTTGCAGGTGAGATTCTCGGCCACGCTCATGTCCAGCACGACGCCCGAGCGGTGCCGGTCCTCTGGGACGATCCCCAGACCGGCGCGCTGCAGGGCGCCAGGGCCGGAGGCGTCCACAGCCACGCCGCCGAGTTCGATCGTGCCGCTCGTCGGAACGATCAGACCGGAGAGCACGTCGCCGAGCGTGGACTGACCGTTACCCTCCACGCCGTACAGGCCGACGATCTCACCGGCCCGGACGTCCAGACTGAGTTCGTCCAGCACTGCGACGCCGCCAACCTGGACGCTGAGGCTGTGGAAGGACAGCGCGGCCGGGCCAGCCGGTACGCCAGCGTCGATCCCGGCGGCCGGAGTGATGGACGTGCGCTCGACGGGAAGCACGCCCAGGGCGGCCGCCTCGGCGCGTAGGGATACGTCCCGGCCGACCATCTGGCGGGCCAGTTCCTGCGGAGTCGTCTCGGCGGTCCGGCTGTGGAACGCCACCGCCCCCTTGCGCAGCACCGTCACGTGGTCGGTGGCTGCCGTGATCTCGGCCAGCTTGTGGCTGATCAGGATCACCGCACGATTCTCCTGCTGCACCACACGGCGCAGCACCGAGAACAGTTCGATGGACTCGGCTTGGGTAAGCACCGAGGTGGGCTCGTCCAGGATCAACACGGACGGGTCCCGGCGCAGACACTTGACCAATTCGACACGCTGACGCTCCCCGGCCGAGAGTTGGTCGACTCGTGCCATCGGGTCGATCGGCAGCCCGTACCGTCGGCCCACTTCCTCCACCTGCGTGCAGGCAGCGATGCGATCGATCCGGCCGGAATCGCCGAGGATCACATTCTCCCAGACACGCAGCGGTTCGATCAGGCTGAAGTGCTGGTGCACCATGCCCAACCCCAGGGCCACCGCTGCCTGCGGACTGTCGATCTCGACCGGGTCCGCGTGATGCAGGATCGTTCCCGCATCACGCTGGACCAGGCCGAGCAGTACCTTCATGAGCGTCGACTTGCCCGCTCCGTTCTCGCCGAGGAGCCCGTGGATCTCGCCCTGATGGACTGCGAGATCCACGGCATCGCACGCGACGACGGAACCATAGCTCTTGGTGATGCCCCGCAATTCGATGGCGGGCACAGAGCTGTCCATGGTTCTCTCCTCTACCGGCGTCGGTCAGGAACCGAGCTTGGTAACTTCGGTCGTCACATCGATCTTGCCCGAACCAATGTCGGCGATGAAGCTCTTGAGCATGCTGTCATCGCTACCCACCGGGTTACAGATCTTGACCGACGGGAACGGGTCGATCCCCATCTTCCACACGCGGGCTATGCCCATCCGCAGCTTGCCGGCAGCAAAGTCCTGCAACGCGGCTGCGAAGTAGTCGCCCGGGCTGAACAGCACCGAAACGTCGAACTTCGGGCTGGTCGAGTCACACCGGTCGGTGCCCGGCGTCAGGGTCAGCACATTGTTGGAATTGGCGAGCGCTGCCACGGCGTCGGTTGCACCACCCAGGTACGGGTAGACGGCCTTCACACCTTGGCTGATCTGCGCTTGCATGGCTTCCTTGGCCTTGGCCGAGTCGTTGTTGTCACCGGTGAAGGTGTCGACAACCGTCGCGGTCGGAATCACCTCGCGGATACCCGCCAGGAACGCCGCGGACGCCGCCTTGGAGTAGTCCGCAGCCTGACCGGCGATGAAGCCGGCCTTGGTGTCGCCCTTGGCCTTCATCAGCAGCCCGGCCGCATAACCACCCACGAAGACGGACTGGCTGGCGATGTCGGAGGACAGCATGATGCGCGGGGAGATCGCGATGTTGCCGGACGCTGGCACGTACCACGCCGTCTTCGCGCACACGGGCTCGCTCGCGGCAGGGATCGCGTCGGATAGTTCCGAGGCACCGAGCGCGACCATGTCTACGCCCTGCTGGCACAGGGCCCGAGCAGCGGCGAGAGCGTTGGTCGTGGCGACGTTGCCCTGCTTGATGACCGTCCAGCCCTTCGACTTGGCGAAGGTGTCGGCCTCGTCTACGAAGCTCTCGTAATAGCCGTGGTCGTTGATGTCACCGGGGCTGAGCACACCGATGACCACCTTGCCGTCGCCGTTGACGTCGGGCTCGCCCGGCAGCAGGGTGCCCGCACCCGCGGAACTGTTCGCGGTCGGCGGTGCCTGGGGGCTGCTGTTGTTGCTGGTACCGCCGCTGGTGGTGCTGCTTGCGCAGGCGGCGATCGTGAGAGCGGAGACGCAGGCCAGCGAGAGGCCTAGGATCCTCCCTCGGCTGAGAGCTGTCATCAATTCGATCCTTCCGGATGTCATCAAACTGCACCGGTTGGTGCATCTGGCGCGGTATTTGGTGAGAAATGGGTGGTCATACAGTGGAGCCCGATAAGAGCGCACCCTCCTTACCGTCAGGTTGACCGGCAGAAGATTCGTCGCCGTCGTTGGCATCGTCGGAGTGGCAAACCCATTCTTGGGCGACGATGGCGTGTTCGTCCAGGTCGATGATCCTCATCACCCCACCTCCCCGGCCGGTGTCATCGGCCAGCGGTGCGGGACGTGGATGTCGGCGCGGGCGAGTAGGGCGGCCGACCTGCTCTCGACCCGTTCGCGCAGCGCCTCCAGATCGACCGTCGTGACGACGCGGTCGCGCATGACCACCTTGCCGTCGACGAGAACGTCACGCACCGTGTGCGAGACCGCGCCCCACACCAGCTGTAGGGCGAGGTCGCCGCGCGGGATCCAGCTCACGTCGCGGGCGTCCATCACGACCAGATCCGCAGCCTTGCCGACCTCGATCGAGCCGATCAGCTCGCCCAGGCCGACGGCTTCGGCACCGCCTATCGTGGCGACGGCGAAGGCCTCATCGGCGCGGAACGGGTCATCGGTGCCCCGGTCGCGGTCCAGCCCGGCTAGCAGCCACGCGGCGCGCAGCACGTCCGGGGAGTCCCCGGCGTTGTGGGCATCGCAGCCCAGTGCCAGCCGGCCGCCGCGGCGGACGAGTTCGACGTGCCGCCCGGCACGGGCGTAACCCTGGCCGAGCCGCAGGTAGGCGCCGGGGCACGAGGCCACCGCGGTCCGCGATTGCAAGATCGCCTCGAGCTCGCTGTCATCGAGCCACACGGCGTGCCCCAGCAGCAGGCGGGGACCCAGGACACCGAGCTGCTCCAGGTGTTTGACCGGGCGAAGGCCGCTGCGTTTGGCGTAGGAGTGCACGTCGTTCTCACCCGGCGAGATGTGCCAGGTCATCGGGACGTCCAGTTCCTCGGCGAGCGCTGCCGCGCCGACGAACAGTTCGTCGCTGGCCAGGTCGTGCCCGACCAGGCTGACCCAGCCGGTGACCAGTCCGTCGCGGGGCAGTGCCTGGACGAGCTCACGCTGCGCTGCCAGGACTTCGTTCGTCGGCGCCGCAAACGGCGCGTCGTCGATGTCCCAGCCCCAGCGGCCGACGCGTCCCCGGATACCCGCCGCGCCGAAGCCGGCCGCCACGCGCAGCGGGTTGGCCACGGTGCCGGCGTCCAGCACGGTCGTAACGCCACGTGAGAGCGACTCGACGGCGGTCAGCATCGCCGAGACCTCGTCGTCCTCGGGGGTGACCTGCGCGTGCGTGGGGACCGTCCAACCGAAGATGGCGGTCTGCGAATCGATGTCGTCCGGCGTCATACTGCGCACCAGCGGCGAGGCGGTCGCGTGCTGGTGGGCGTTGATCAGACCAGGGACGATCACGCATCCGGTCGCATCGTGCTCTGGTGCCCCGGGGAACTTCGCCCGCAGCGAGTCGGCGGTCCCGATCGCCGCGATCTGCCCATCCGCAATCGCGATCGTGGCGCAGGTGACGACCCGACGGGCAGCGTCCATCGTGACGACATCGCCGCCCACGATCAGCAGATCAGCAGCCATGACGGCTGTGCTCTGGACGTCTGATCGCACCCGATTCCACCCTTTCGCATCTCGCATTGCGAACCGATGGTCCGCATAGCGAGGTACTCTGCCTCCGCTTCGGCGACCTGTCAACGCCTGTCGCACTACTTATCGCATGCGTGATCGGCTTGTAATACAACTGTGGCCCCGCAACGCCGGGGCGGAGGCGATCTCCGCTCCTCGTTATATCGCATTACAAGATGGCATCTTGCGGTGCTAGTCGGGCGGCGCGTAGTGTTCGGCGGGTGAAGGCAGCCCTCTACCGCACACACGGCGGACCGGACGTCCTGGAAATCGCAGAGGTTCCGGACCCGGTCGCAGCTCCCGGTGAGGTCATCGTGTCGACCGTAGCTGTCGGACTGAACCGGCTGGACCTACTCCAGCGTGGCGGCCCGCCGCTGCTGCCCTACTTCGCGCTCCCCCACATCGCGGGCATGGATTTCGCCGGGACGATCGTGGCGGTCGGAGCAGGCATCGACCGCGCCCGGATCGGGCAGCGCGTCGTCGTGAACCCGGCCATCGCGTGCGGCATCTGTTCGGCTTGTGTCCAGGGACGGGACAACCTCTGCGCGGGCAAGATCGTGATCGGCGGCAACATTGCCGGTGGCTACGGCGAACTGTGCGCCGTCCCATCCACCCATGCACTGGTCGTCCCGGATCACATCGACCTCATCGAGGCAGCCACCTGGCCCACCGTCTACTCCCGCGCATGGCAGTCGCTGTTCGCCACCGGCAGGCTGACGATCGGCGAGACACTGCTGATCCACGCGGCGGCCAGCGGCGTCACGATCGCATCCGTCCAGCTCGCCAAGCGGGCCGGCGCCCGGGTCATCGTCACCGCGCGTACCGACGCCGAACTCGACTACGCCCGCGAGCACGGTGCCGACGAAGGCATCAACACCACGACCACCGACGTCACCGAAGGCGTGCTGGAGCTGACTGGCGGCCTCGGCGTGGACATGGTCTTCGACCATCTCGGGCCCGCGTTGTTCGACGCATCGATCCGGGCGCTGCGTCCCCAGGGTCGGCTGGTGTTCTGCGGTACGACCACCGGCGACACCGTCCAGGTGCACCTGCCCTCGGTCTACCACCGGGGAATCAGCCTGCTGGGTTCGGAGAGCTACTCGTTCGCGGACTTCGAGCTGATGCTGCGCTACTGCTTCTCCGGTGAGCTGAAGTCAATCATCGACCGCAGTCTGCCGATCAGCGAAGTCGCCAAGGCGCACGAGCTGATGGCCAACGACGAACTTCGCGGAAAGCTCGTGCTGCTGCACTAGCCATCCACCACCCCCCTTCGAAACGGAGCATCAGATGACTCAGGTACAGGCCTCGGCGGACCCCTCCGGACAGGCACCGACGCAAGCCACGCTGCTGACGCACATCGCGCTGCCGGTGCGCAACCTGCAGGCGCAATTGGACTTCTACGCCAAGTACACCGACATGAAGGTGGTCTCCACCCGCGAGGACCCCGAGACGCACCTGCGCACGGCATGGATCGCCAACGGTCGCGACGTCAATCCCAACGGCGGCGCCCGCTTCGTGGTCGTGCTGATCGAAGGTTCGCTGCCCCGCGACATCGTGGGCAACGATATGAAAGAGGAGTACACCTTCCTCACCTCGATCAGCCACTTCGGCATCTCGATGAATTCACGCGAACAGGTCGACGCGGTCGCCGCGATGGCTAAGGCGGAGGGCAACCTCGTGCTCGGCCCGATGTATCGCAACGAGGTGGTCGGCTACATCTGCCTGATCCGCGACCCGGACGGCAACAACGTCGAGTTCTCCGTCGAACAGGACCTCGGCTAGTACTGGCTGCACTACGCCGCTGGCGTGCCGGGGATCGGCGCGAAGACCTCGCTACCTCGGCGGACTTGGGCGCGCAGTTACCTCAGCAGCCTTGGTCGGCCAGCGATGTGGGACGTCGATGCCGGCCCGCCGTAGCAGGGCTGCCGAGCGCTGTGCCGCCTCGGCCCGCAGAGCGTCGATGTCGACCATCCTCACCTGCCGGTCGCGCACGACTATCTTGCCGTCGACCAGGACGTCGCGGACGGTGTTGGACACCGCACCCCAGACCAACTGCAGTGCCAGGTCACCGCGCGGTATCCAGGCGATGTCGCGGGTGTCGAAGACGACCAGGTCCGCGGCCTTGCCCACCTCGATCGACCCGACCACGTCCCCGAGTCCGATGGCCTGCGCCCCACCGATAGTGGCCAGCTCGAATGCCTCGTCCGCGCGGATGCGGCCGACGCCGTCACGGTCGCCCTCGAACGCCGCGAGCAGCCGCGCCGCGCCCAGCACGTCCGGAACGTCGCCGGCATTGTGCGCATCGCAGCCCAGAGCCACCCGGCCACCTCGCCGGGCCAGCTCGCCGTGGCGCCCGGCCCGGCCGTAACCCTGCGCCAGACGCGCGTACGCCGCCGGGCAGGACGCGACCGCGGTCTGCGACTCGATGATCGCATCCATCTCCTGATCATCGAGCCACACCGCGTGGCCGAGCAGCAGCCGCGGGCCGAGCACTCCGAGCCGCTGTAGGTGCTTGACCGGTCGCAGCCCGCTGCGCTCGGCGTAGGTGAGCACATCGTTCTCGCCGGGAGAGATGTGGAACGTCATCGGAACGTCCAGTTCCTGTGCCAGTGCCGTCGCGCCCACGAACAGCTCGTCGCTCACCAGCCCGTGGCCGACGAGGGTGACCCACCCGGTGACCAAGCCGTCGGTTCCGACTGCGGCAACCGCCTCGCGCTGCCACGCCAGGGACTGCTCGACCGGTCCGCCGAACGGCACACCTTCTGCGTCCCATCCCCACCGACCGACCCGGCCGCGAATACCGGCGGCGCGCAGCCCGGCCGCGACGCGCGTCGGATGGGCCACCGTCCCGGCCTCGAGCACGGTCGTCACGCCGCGGGTCAGGCAGTCGACCGCGGCAAGCGTGGCGGCCAGTTCGTCGTCGTCGCCGCTGACCTGCTCGTGCAGCGGCACGATCCACTGGTAGATCGACTCGTCCGAGCTGACATCGTCCGGGATCATGCTGCGTACCAACGGATCAGCAGTGGTGTGCTGGTGCGCATTGACCAATCCCGGGGTGATCACGCAGCCGGTCGCATCCAACTCTGCGGTCCCGGGGAACTTGGCGCGCAGGTCGGCTGCCGTGCCGATGGCCGCAATCTGACCATCTGCAACGGCAAGGCACGCACCCGTCACGACCTGACGAGCCGCGTCCATCGTGACGATGTCGCCGCCGAGGATCAGCAGGTCAGCCGCGGCCGGACGCGTGCTGTGCATCCTCAGCCCCAGAGTTCCTGGATCGTCGAGAACACCTTCTGGTTGTGCGAGAACTCGATGGTGTTGCCATCCGGGTCATCCACAGCGCAGATGTAGCCGATGTGTGCCGCCATGTCCATCGGCTCCCAGCGCAGGTTGCCCATCTCGCGTGCCTTGGCCGCGACCGTGTCGATGTCCTCACGCTTGGGCAGTTCGATGCCGATATGCGCGAACGGCGCGAGCGTCGGGATCTTCTCGCCCGGCTTGATGTCGAAGCGAGCGCCGACCTCCGGGATGAACTCGGCCATGACCAGCACGAACGGGGAGTCGACCTGTCCCTTGTTCGACAGCCAGGCGCCTCGGCCGTTGCTGTCCTCGTTCTTCTTCACCAGCACCAGCGGGGTCAGTGCTTCATAGAACGCGATCGAGCGGTCCAGGTCGCTCACCGGGATCGCGACGTGCGTCCAGCGGGGTTCGGTCAGTTCTGCCATGTGCTTTTCTCCTTTGTTCTCAGGTGTTCATCCTGCCGCAAGCTGCGGCAGGTGAGTTCAGACCGTCGGCCACTTGGCCCGGTCCGGTAGTCCGGAGCGGCGGCGGATTGCTTCGCCGGCAACCTGTGCCCGCTGCAGTAAATCGTCCTCGTCGATCGTCGTGCAGCGGTAGTTGTCCACGACCCGCCGGCCATCGACCAAGACGGTGTGCACCCCTCGGCCGTCGGCGGACCAGACGAGCTGATTGGCGACGTTGTGCAGCGGTCGCCACTCCGGCCGGTTCGTGTCGTGCAGCACCACGTCGGCCTTCTTGCCGACCTCCAGCGAGCCGATCTCGTGCTCGGCCTGAAGCCCACGCGCACCGTTGCGGGTGGCCATTGCGAACGCGTCCTCGGCCGGGAAGATCGTCGCGTCACGGCGGGCGTCCTTGAACAGACCCGCGACCAAATACGTCGCGCGCATCATGTCGTGATAGTTCGAGGCGTTGTTGCCGTCGGTGCCGATCGCGACATTGACGCCCGCTGCAACCATCTCCGGGAACTTGCCGATCTGTGTCACCCCGTAGGCCACCTTCAATGCGGTGGTCGGGCAGTGCGAGACGCTGGTTCCGGTCTTGGCCAGCAGCGCCACCTCGTCGTCGTCCACGTATACGGCATGGGTGAGGATGACGTTGTCCCCCAGCACTCCGATCTCGTTCAGGTGCACCATCGGCCGCTGCCCAAACATTTGCTGGAATCCCTCAGGGTCCATCGTGGCGGGTGACATGTGGGCGCTGAACCCGGTGCCGCACTCGATCGACAGCCCTTTTGCCGCTTGCCACAGCTCATCACTGCAGCAGGTATGTCCGATGAGGATCGGCCAGGCCTGCACGCGACCGTCGGCAACCGAGGCGTACCGGTCCATCGTGTCGTGCAGGCGGGCGATGGCCTGTGCAGTACTTAGGCGCAGCACCTCCGGCTCCGGCACCAGGTCCCAGGCCCACGGCCCGACGCGCGCCCGGATGCCGATCTCGGTCAGCGCCTCGACAACTGGGTCGATGAACCGGACCGTTCCCGCCTCCAGGAACGACGTGGTGCCGCTCTTGAGCATCTCCAGCGAGGCGAGCTGCGCGGAGATGTGCTCGTCCTGTTCGGTGTAATGAGTGTGCAACGGGGTCAGCCACTGAAAGACGTTCTCCAGGAACGGCGTGTCGTCCGGGACAAAACCCTTGGTGAGCGGCTCGCCGGTGATGTGGACGTGCGTGTTGATCAGGCCAGGGGTGAGGACGAATCGGGCGCCGTCGATCACCGTGTCGGCCGACCATGCGGCGGCAACCTCCTCGGTCTTGCCGACGGCAACGATCAGGTCGTCCCGGATGGCCAGGGCACCGTCGCTGATCACGCGGCGGGTGTCGTCCATCGTTACGACAAGCGCGTTGCGGATCAGGGTGTCGGCCCGCTGGGTGGACATCGCGGCGGTTGTCATGAGGTTGCCTCCCTACGGGAACGGATCAGGTGGACGGTCTGGCGGGGCAGCGCCTGAAAGGTGTGCACGATCTCGGCGTCGGCCGCCTCAGACCAGACACTCAGGTCGTCGACGCTGAGCCCCAGCCCCGAGGTGGAGGCCAACATCGTCAACGACAGCAGCAGTTCATGACGCGCGGCGACACAGGTTGCCGTCCGGTCCGCATCGCCGGGCGCAGGTGGGTCCGGTCGCGGGTAGTCGGCCACCACCACCACGCCGGACGGCCAGGCCAGCTCGATCGCCCGCGCCAGTAGCCGCTGTGCACGTTCGGGCGACTCGGCGCGCAGCACGTGAGCCAGCACCACGACGTCGGCATGCGCGATCGGCAGTTCGACTGCCAGGTAGTCGCCCACGACCGTCGTAACACGGTCGGCCTGCCCGGCAATCGAGACCGCGTGCTCGGTAAGGGGAAGAACGTTGGCGAGATCCACAGCGACGGCACGCGCCTCAGGTCGGCTCGCGAGCAGGGCCGTCAGCCAGGCGCCGGAGCCGCAGCCCAGGTCAACCACCAGCGGCACCTGCGGCCAGAGCCCCAACTGGTCCAGCTCACGGGCCGTCGCGGCAGCGACCGCAGCCTGGGTCGGCGCCGTCGCACGAACCAGCGCCGGGTAGAGCTCGGCCAGTTCGGCGCCGATCGTCTTGGTGGGCTTGCCCCTGCGGATCGTGTCGGCCAGTTCCGGCCAGGCTCGATGCGGTCCGGGCGAGTACCGGACCAGCGCCGCCATCGACGCGGGCGAGGTAGCGACGAGGTAGCGGCGCGCCGAATCGGACAGGGTGAACGTTGTGCCGTTCGCGTTCAACAGCCCGAGCGAGACGAGCAGTTCGGCAAGCAGTTGGACCGAGGCCGGCTCGCTGACACCGGTTGCCATGGCCAGCGCCGGAGCATCGAGCCCGCTCTCCCCCGCGGCCTCCACTGCGTCGAACAGGCCAAGCTCGAGCGCCGTCACCAGCGACCAGTACGCACCGAACCCGTTGATCACATCCCAGATCGGCGCTGGACTCACTGGCACCAATCTCGCCGTGTCGCCCTGTTCACCATTCGCTAACGAGATGTCGCCCTGTTCACCATTCGCTAACGAGATGTCGTCCTGTTCACCATTCGCTAACGAGATGTCGCTCATGGACGCAGCACAATCTTGCCCATGGCTTGCCGCGACTGCATCCGCTCCTGCGCGGCGCGGGCATCGCTCAACGCGAACTCGCTGTCGATCGGAGTGCTGAAATCCGAGGCCCAGTAGGCGTCCAGCATGGTGGCGAACTCATGCCGGTCGTAGGGATCGGAGCCGAGTAGTTGCAGGCCGAAGTGATAGGCGTAGACGAGGTCGAACTGCGCCTGGTTGCCGGTGGTGTTGCCGAAGAACACCAGCCGGCCGCGCGGGGCCAGGCTGTACATTCCGTCGTTCCAGGTCGCTGGGCCGACGTGATCGAGCACGATGTCCACGCCTGTCCCGCCGGTCGCTTCCCGTGCCGCGGCCACGACATCGCCGGTGCGCGAGTTCACCACCACGTCGGCGCCGAGCCGACGCGCGTACTCGATCTTCTCGTCGGACCCGACGGTCGCGATCACGCGCGCCCCGCCGGCCTTGGCAAGTTGGATCGCCGCGGTACTGACGCCACTGCTGCCCGCGTGGATCAGGACGCTCTCACCGAGCCGCAGCCGACCGATCTCGATCAGCGCGTGCCAGGCTGTCATCCACACCGTCGGGACGACGGCAGCTTCGAGTTGGCTCACGCCGTCCGGCACCAGATGCACATTCTCAACCGGGACGGTGACGTACTCGGCATAACCGCCGGCACAGGTCGCGCCTATCACCCGTGCGTCCGAACAGCGCCCGTCCGCCCCGACCAGACACGCCGCGCAGTGCCCACACGGAAGCGCGGGGTTCACCACCACCCGATTGCCTTGCTGAACAGGCGAACCTGCCGTCCCGGCGCCCATCGAGACCACCGTCCCGGCGATGTCCATGCCGGCGATATGCGGCAGTTCGAAGCCGGGGATCATTGCCGGGCCACGCCGCTGGAGTACGTCGAGGTGATTGAGCCCGCACACGTCGACGCGAAGGAGAACCTCCCCTACGCCCGGCTCGGGGGTGGGTACATCGGCGAACTCCAGAACATCGGCATCACCGTGAACTCGGTAGCGCATTGCCTTCATCGGGAGACCTCCGCTGGCCATTGGGGGACTGGTCCACCGGCCAGGTTGCATACCTGATCGGCATGCAACGTCTCACTCTGCTGTTCCGCAAACGGAACCCGTCCGCCCGGCCTGTTGCCAACCCGGCGGTGCGACACCCACGCTATTGGGATGCGGCTGATGTTGTCAATACCCTTTCCGGTAAAGGGAATTCTCGTTGGTCAAGTAGGTCGTACGCAGCGAGCGCTGCGTGTAGGACGGCCCCATGGTCAGGGTCAAGCGGATCCACGCCGAGCAACGTCTTGAGTTGGCCGACGCGATAGCCGATCGAATTACGGTGCAGGTGAAGCTGTTCGGAGACGACCAGCCGACTGCCGCTCGCAGCAAGCCACGAACGCAGCGTCGTCAGCAGCTCGGGGCGCTCCAGCAACGGTCCGAGATGCCGGTCGACGAAGTAGGCCAGTCGCTCGGACGGCACGGCGAGCAGTACTTGTAGCAGGCCCGCCTGCGCGAAGGGCAATTCGGTGCCGCCGCGCCGTTCGAGCGCGTGCAGCAGCCTGGTGGCTTCGTGGAAGGACTCGCGGTAGCCGTTGGCCTCGGCGGTGGGCGCGCCGCACGCGGCCAGCATTCCGCCCGGCCCGATCGCCAACTCCAGCCGGGTCCGCACAGCGCTCAGGTCCTGGGCATCGGCCACCAGGGTGTACGCCACCTCATCGCGCTGTTCGACCGGCCGGTCCAGCCACGCCAGCGCGGTCGCCCAGGTGCGGTGGTGGGTACCGGTGTGCCGCAGTACCGCGGCGCAGTGCGGCACATCGAGGTCCAGGCCGAATCGCGCAGCAGCAACAAACGCCTCGCCGTCGATCACCGCACCGTGGCGCAGCGCAGCGATCAGCGTGGCACCGTCCTCGAACCGGGAGGCACCGACCGTCGTGCGGCGCACCGCCTCGATCAACACCGCGGTCACCGCCGCACGGGCGAAGTCCAGTTGCCATTGACCGGCCGGAGCGGTGATAAGCAACAGTGCCGTGACCCGTCCACCAGAGGCGGCGGGGACCACACGCGCACGCCAGCCATCCAATGCCGTCACCGGCGCCTGCGGCTGCGTCGTTGCCAATGCCAGGGCTCGGCCCGCCGCCGTCCTGGACAGGCCGGCGCCCTCATCGGTGCAGGCGAGCAGCAAGCCGGACGGATCGACCAGGCGGCAGTGACCGCCGACAACTTCCGCGAGTTGGGCCAACAACTCGGCCCAGCTGGCACCGGCCAGGGCAGCGTCGATGAGTTGGCGTTCGAAGGCGTTCACGTCCGTCCGCACCCGACGGACGGCTGGCAGGCTCGTCATCGCATCACCGATCCAGCAGCCGTACCGCGACCGCCTTCTCCTGGGTGTATTCGCGAAGTGCCCCGTACCCGCCGCCACGGCTGAAGCCGCTGTCCTTCTGCATGTTGAACGGGAAGCCGATGACGCCCGCGTCGTGGAACTGGTTCACGGCGACCTGCCCGGAGCGAACCGTCTTGGCCAGCCGCAACGCGCGGGAGATGTCGTTGGTCCAGATGCAGGCGAGCAGACCGAAATCGGTGTCGTTCATCAGTTCGGTCGCCTGCGCCATGCCGGTGAACGTCTGCACCGCCAGTACCGGCCCGAAGACCTCCTCACGGGCGATCGCCATGCTCGAGTCGACCTTGTCGAACACTGTCGGCTGCACATACCAACCGTCTGCGTCCGCGGCAGCACCGCCGGTGACCAACCGGGCACCGCTGGTGGGCGCCTGCGCGAGGTAGCCCTGGACCCTCGCGAACTGTTGCGCGCTCACCAGCGGTCCCATGTCCAGATCGGCATCCCACGCCCCGACCCGGATGGCAGCCATTCCTGCCGCGATCCGTTCGACGACCTCGTCGTGGATCGCATCCTCGACCACCAACCGCGAGCCGGCGTAACAGTTCTGTCCGGCGTTCTCGGTGATCGAGGCGATGATCGCGGGGATGGCGACGTCCAGGTCGGCGTCGGCGAACAGCACGTTCGGCGACTTACCGCCCAGCTCGAGCTTGACCGGGACGAGGTTGCGCGCAGCCGCGGTCATGATCGCGCGGCCGGTAACCGTCGAGCCGACGAAGCTGATGTGGTCGATGCCCGCGTGGCCGGAGAGCGCGGCGCCTGCATCCGGACCCAGGCCGGCGATCACGTTGAGCACACCGGGCGGGAAGCCGGCCTGGCGCGCCAGTTCGACGAGCGCGAACGGCGACAGCGGCGCGATCTCCGACGGCTTGAGCACGACGGTGTTTCCGGCGGCCAGCGCCGGCGCCACATTG
>JBDTDN010000109.1:0-10306 GCA_039923055.1 Jatrophihabitantaceae bacterium | reverse complement strand
CTCCGCTCGCTCGCGTCCGTCGTTCGGGTGTCGTCCCGGCTCTGCTCGCGCATCGCGCTGAGCCCTCTGCTGATCAGGCTGCGTACCGTCCCGACCCGGCAACCGAGGGTGGCGCCGATCTGTTCATCGGGCAGGTCGTGGAAGTAGCGCAGGACCAGCGCGGCGCGCTGTCGGTCCGGCAGGGTCCGCAGCAACGTCCAGGCCTCGTCGCGGTCGTCGAGTTGTGCGGTCGCATCGCTCCGTTCGGCCCGCTCGGGCAGGACGTCGAAGGCCAGTTCCCGGCTCGACGGGCGCCGGGTCTGATTGACGAAGGCATTCGCGAGCGAGCGGCGCACATACGCGATCGGAACGTCGGCCGTCGCCACCTTGGCCCACTTCGGGTAGAGCCGGCTCAGTGTGTCCTGCACCAGTTCCTCGGCGCCGGCCGCGCTGCCGGTCAACAGGTAGGCAGTGCGGAGCAGCGCCGAGGTGTTCGCACGCACAAAGGCTGCAAACTCCCTGGTGTCCTCCATGACTACCTCCACGACAAGTAGACAGTGCAACGGCCCGATCTGTTGCACGCCGTCCGCCATGATTGCCCTATGCAGATCGCGGCCCACGGCGCTGAGTCGGAAGTTTTGCTGATCGCCGTCGATGGCGCCGTTCTGTCCCAGCTTGTCCAGGCGGCAGTCGCAGATGCGACCGCGGACGAGGTCACCCCACCGATCACCCCTGGCACGCAATGGTCTGACGCCAGGGTTGGGTGGCTGAACGCGTTCCACACCGACCGGCGCGCTGGACTGGACGGACCGTGCCAGGAGACGACGTGGGCGGTCACCCTCGATTCGCGCGTCGTGGGCTCGGTCCGACTCAAGCGTGTTCGGGACGGTGGTACTGCCGAGATGGGCATCTGGTTGACCCGCCTGGCCCGGCAGCGTGGCGTCGGTTCGGCCGCTACCAGGCAGGTGATCACCCGTGCCGCCGAACTCGGTGTGGAACGGTTGGTTGCCACGACGACGTCACAGAACTCGCCAGCGGTCAGTCTGCTGGAACGGCTCGGCTTCGTACTGTCGGCGCAGGCAGACGGATCGGTCGCGGCCGAACGCATACTCGGCCGGCGCGGGGAAAGCCCCGATTTCCCGGAATGAGGTTGATCGACAAGATCAGGTGAGGAGTTCGTAGTGGGTACGGTCCGCACCGAGCTTCCAGACCTGCCGGCCACGTCCGCGCTTCGGCACGCCCTTGGCCTGCAACTCCCGCCACACCGGCCGGTGCCACGTCGTGATCGGTATCGACGCGACGGACAGCACGTACTCCGGTCGCATTCGTGCTGGCAACCGGTCCAGCGCAGTATCCAGATCTGCAGCCGTCAACTCCGTGTCCGGACGCAGTGTCACCGCCGAGACCAGGGATTCGGCGTCACCGTCCGGAACGCCGTACGCGACGATCAGGTCTACTGCGGGAATCGTCCCGAGGCAGAATCGTGCGCCGGACGGCAGGGCGATCGCGTTCGTGGTCACCACGGCCTCAGTCACCGGCCCGACCAACCAGAGGTCGCCCTGTTCGTCACGCAGGAACAGATCACCGGTCGAACGCCAGGCGTCATCGCTCTCGAACACCCCGCGCAGCACCGGGCCGGTCATCGAATCCGCTGGCTTCACCTTCGCCAGCAGCAGACCGACCTCGTCCGTGCCGCACTCGCTGCCTAACCCATGCTCGTCCAGGACCAATTGCCGGCTAGGAAGATCGAAAGCCGCTACCCGAACCTGCGCGGTACCCGGAATCGGTCGGCCCATCGAACCCGGCTTCTGCCCGGTGAGGTTGGCCAGGATCGCCTCACCGTCAGCTGAGGCGTAGAACTCCAGCACCCGCGCGGTCGGGAACCGTTCGGCGACACGATGCCACAGATTGCGCGGCATTCCCGAGCCGATGAACATCTTGATCGGGTGGAAGTGTTCGTTCGGGTTGGGCGGCGCCATCGTGACATCGTGCAGTGAGGTCCAGGTGTAGGAGACGTGCGTCGCACCGTAACGACGAACCTCCTCCCAGAACGTCGCTGGGTCATCCGCAGTCGCCATCGCGAACCGGGCGCCGCCGGCAACCGCGCCTCCGACGCTCATCAGCAGCGCCGACGAGTGGTGGATCGGCGTCACGCTGTAGACGGTGTCGCCAGAGTGCAGCGCCGCCGCACTTGCCGTGCCGAGCGCCGACAATGCCCAGCGTCCATTGGTGATCTGTAACGCGCGCGTGCCCTTGCCCTCGCCGGTGAACAGGACGAATGCGGTGTCGCCAGCCCGATGCGGGTTGGCGCGGTACCACGCCGGCAGCTCGACTTCGTCGGGATCGATGCGCTCCATATCGACGACGTCCGGATGCAGCTCTCGCCAGTCCGCGCCACCGCCGAGCACGCACCAGGTGACACCTTCGATCTGCTCGACCAGCTCCACATGCTCCGGGTCGGAGATCACCCACGTGACGCGGCCCAGGCCCACCTCGTGCGCAATCTCGCCGTCTGGCCGCACCAACACCGCGGTGGCACCCAACCGGCTGAGCGCGGCGACCACCGTGAACGCCGATGGCCGCGTGCTCATCAACACACCGACCCGATCGCCGTGCCTAATCCCCACGCTGACAAGGCCTTTCACCACGCTGTCAACGCGATGCTTGACGTCCGACTGCCGGTACGCGCGGTCACCGAACAGGAAGCAGATGTCCTCCGGCGCCTTGCGGGCCTGCTCGTCCAGCATCTGCCCCAGCGAGATCCGGGTCGACGGGTCGAGCTGCTGGAGCCGGGCGAGACGGGGCAGTTGTGCAGGCGCCTCCTGGACGATTCCCCGCGCGGTCCGGATGACCTGGCGGGCCGTGCTGAACACGATCCGCGACGCCCCGACACCGAACTCTGTTGCCTGCGCCAGCGCTGCCGCGCCCGAGCCGGCCGACCGCATCGGCTTGGACTCGACCAGTTCGGCCGGCACCACCCCGGTCGGCAACTCGCCCTCACCGTTACGCCAGTCGATCCACGCCGCCACCGCCGGCCAAGTGATCGTTGACGCCTTCGAGCCGACGACGAGCCCGAAATGCCCGGCGTGCAGCGTCAATTCGTACACGTCCGCGCGCGGGGCGGCCCGACGTACCGCACGCACAGAGTCCGGATGTCCGATCGTGTCCGTCGAGCCAACCACCGTCATGATCGGTACCTGGATGTCCGCCAGCGTCACCAGGCGATCGTCGATGACGAACCCCCCTTCGAGCATGCGGTTGTGGGCCACGAACTGTTCGAGCAGTTCGGCGATCGCCGGCCCCGAGTAGGCCGTCCAGCCCTCCGAGTCCAGAAAGCGTCGCTGGCGCTCACGCGGCAGCAGCGCGTCACGATCGTGCAGTTGCAGCAGGTATTGCACTCGGCCCTGGACGGTCTTGGCCGGCGACAGCATCTTGAAGCCCAGGCTCGTGGCCCACTTCGGTAGCGCGAGCCTGCGCAACACACCGCTGTCCACGAGCGAACTGGCAAGCCGGGCTGCCACGTCGGGCGAGATCGGGATCGGGAGTGGTGCCGTGGTGTCCACCGGCGAGCCGAACGTCACGAGCGAATCTATCGACTTCCCACGCCGGTACGCAGCGGTCTGATATGCGAACATCCCGCCCTGGGAATACCCGGCGAGTACCACGTCTCGCCCCGTCGCCTCGTACACGCGGTCGACGGCATCGCTGACCGCTAGGACGTGGTCGGTGAGGTTGCGCGTCAGACCGCCAGGCTCGTGCCCAGGATCGCCGAAGTCGACGACCCAGGTGTCGATGCCCGCCTCGTGCAGGCTGGTCACGGCGGACGAGGCCGGCGAGACGTCCCAGACTTCGGTGGCCATCATCAGCGGCGGAACCAGCACGATCGGGGTGCTGTCCGGCGCAACGGCATCGGCGAAGTAGTGCCGCAACCGGTAGTTGGGCTGCTCCGCCGCGACCGTGAAGGGCGAAGCCTGCTCGTCGGTCTCCAGGCCGCCGAAACGGACGAACTCGGCCACGTTCCGTGCGGTGGCCGTGACCCGCCTGGCATAACCGACCGGATTCGGCAGCCCGGACCGGCGTGAGCTGTGCGGTACTAGGGCATCGTCGTCAGAAGTAGGCGCCACTGTTGCAGGGTGCTGCCCATCGCGTCTGGTTGCAAGCCGTGATTGGTCAGCGCTCAACCGGTTCGAACCGCCAACTATGTGCCGGGCGGGCGAGGAGAGCCGAATCGACGTCGGGCAGGCCCTGTCCGGCGGGGTCGATGACGACCAGTCGCGGCTCGGGCCCGTTGCTACGAAACACCTGGGCTGCCGGATCTGCGTGCGTACGCGCGTAATTGACGAGGTCGTCCAGCCGCCCGTCTGCGGCTCGTGCTTCCCACATCAGGACGGTCATTGGTCCACCATTCGTCAACTAGATGTCGTTTATACGAGAACCTCGGTGATCGGCAGCGCGGAGTCGGCCGGGATGTCGAGTGCAGACGGTTGTGCGCCATGCTCGACCAGTTGCGCGCCGAGTGCAGCGACCATCGCCCCATTGTCTGTGCACAGTCCGGGCCGCGGCACGCGCAGCCGAATCCCGGCGTCGTCGCAGCGCTGCTTGGCGAGCGCGCGCAGCCGGGAGTTAGCCGCGACGCCACCACCGATCACCATGTGGTCGATGCCGTTCTCTCGCGCAGCTCGAATCGCCTTGCGGGTAAGGACATCGGCGACCGCCTCCTGGAAGGATGCAGCAACATCTGCGATAGGAACCTGTTCGCCGGCCCGCTGACGGGCCTCGACCCAGCGGGCGACGGACGTCTTCAGCCCGGAGAAGGAGAACGCGAACGGCGCGTCATGTGCGCCGCTCATGCCGCGCGGGAACGCGATCGCGTCGGGGTCCCCATCGTTCGCGATCCGGTCGATGTGCGGGCCACCGGGAAACGGCAGGCCGAGCAGTCGGGCCACCTTGTCGAAGGCCTCCCCCGCTGCGTCGTCCACCGTCGCGCCGAGTTCGGTCAACTCCTGGCCACCGATACGTGGGACGAGCAGCACCGACGAGTGCCCGCCGGAGACCAGCAGCGCAATGCAGGGCTCATCCAGCGTGCCGTGTTCGAGCAGATCGACGGCGACGTGCGCGGACATGTGGTTGACGCCATAGAGCGGCTTGTCCAGTGCGAGCGCGTACGCCTTGGCTGCCGCAACGCCCACTAGCAACGCGCCGGCCAGGCCGGGACCGGCGGTGACGGCGATCCCGTCGAGGTCGCGCGGGCTTACGCCGGCGGTGTCCAGCGCGCGCCGGATCATCGGCACCATCGCCTGCAGGTGCGCGCGGCTGGCGACTTCGGGCACGACGCCGCCGAAGCGAGCGTGCTCTTCGACGCTGCTTGCGATCGCGTCGGCCAGCAACGTCGTGCCGCGAACGATGCCGATGCCCGTCTCGTCGCAGGACGTCTCGATGCCGAGAACGAGGGGCTGATCAGAGTTCACGGCGCATCACCACCGCATCCACCCGGCCGTGGTCGTAGTAGCCGCGTCGGGCACCGACCTGCGCGAAACCCTCGTGTACATAGAGTTGCCGCGCTCCGTCGTTGTCGATGCGTACCTCCAAGAAGGCCTCCACGGCACCCCGCTTGCGCGCCTCGGTCAGCAGGTCTTCGACGAGGCGTACAGCAATACCCTGGCGCCGAGCATCGGGGATAACGCCGACAGTCAGGATCTCAGCCGAATCGGCAATCACCATCACACCCGCCCAGCCGAGCAAGGCGCCGTCGACGTCGACCGCTGCCAGGTAGTGCCGACGTTCGGTGTCCGCGAGTTCGGTGCGGTAGCTGCTCGACGTCCACGCCTCGGCACCGAACATCGCACGTTCATATGGCATCAAGGCGTCAATGTGCTCGGTGGTCATCGGCACGATTCTGGTGGTCGCGATCACTGCGTCACCGTCTTGGTGCTGGTGGCAGCGACGGCGTCCGGACGCCGAAGGTACAGCGGCGGCAGCACCTCGGTCGGTGCACCGGCCCGGATCCGGCCAGCGGCGCAGTGCGCTATTGCCGTCGCGGACGGGTACTCGATGCCGAGCAGGTTCAGACCGAATTCGGTCGCGTATAGCCGTGCGCCGGCGCCGGCCATGTCCGCGATGCCCGCGGTCGGGACGTCCACGGCCTTGGCCACGTTCGGACCGTCAATTCGCTTTCCCAAAGCGTCGTACCGGGCCCAGTAGACCTCTTTGCGACGCGCGTCAGTGGCAACGAGCAACTCACGACCGGCCTGCGCCGACGGGGCAATCGCGTCCAGCGAGCAGACGCCGTACGTGGGGATACCCAGCGCCTCTCCCATCACCGCGGCTGTCACGAGCCCGACGCGCAGCCCGGTGTACGGACCGGGTCCCGTTCCCGCGACGATCGCGCCGAGATCGGCCGGCACGGCACCCGCCTCGGCCAGACACGCCACAATTGCTGGCGCCAGGAACTCGCCGTGCCCACGCGCGTTCACGCAAACCCGCTCAGCCTGCAGTTCGACGCCCTCACCCGTCACCTCAACCAGTGCCGCGGTAACCGCAGCCGAGGAGGTGTCGATGACAAGGACAAGCACGATTGCCTACTTTAGCTTGACCCCTGAGCCAAACTGGCGGCACGCACAGACCAGTCGCCACCATAGGGCAGCAGCCGTACGGTCCGTTCCTCGGAGTCGTCCGCACGCGCGATCGAGATCTCCAGGCGGGCTTCGGCCAACTGCTCGACCAGCCCGGCGCCCCACTCGACGGCGGTCACCGCATCGGCGGCGTCCACGTCCAGATCCAGGTCGTCCACCTCGTCCAACGAGCTCAACCGATACGCGTCAACGTGTACGAGCGGCAGTTTGCCCTTGTGCACACGGGCAATCACGAACGTCGGGGACACCACATGGCCGCTTACCCCGAGACCGGCACCGATGCCTTGCACCAGCGCGGTCTTGCCAGCACCGAGCGGACCGGTCAGCACGAGCAGGTCACCGGCCCGCAAGATGCCCGCCAACCGCCGCCCGAACTCGAACGTGTCCGCAGCGGTCGCGAGCCGAAGTACCGGCCCGGACAAGGCGTCGTGCTGTTCGACCGTCAGCATCGGATGCACGCCTGCCCCCCGACCAGGACCGATCCGCGGCCCACTCATCGGCCTACCTTCCTTCGATCAGGATGGCTCGCGAAGCGGGGAAGAGCATCTACTCCGGTGCTCATCGGACGTACGTCCGCGGCACCCGCGCACCTATGCGAGTGATGATCTCGTAGTGGATCGTGCCGAGGGCATCGGCCCAGTCTTGTGCCGTGGGTTCGCCATCGGTGCCTGGTCCGAACAACACGGCGGCATCGCCGGCCGCCACCGCAAGATCCCCGACATCCACAACGAACTGGTCCATGCAGACCCGCCCACTTACGGCGAACCGGTGGCCATTGATCGACACCGGGCCGACGTTAGTGCCGTTGCGAGGAACGCCGTCGGCGTAACCGAGCGGAACCAGCGCAAGTGTCGTCTCGGCAGTGGTCTTGTAGAGGTGCCCGTACGACACGCCCTCACCGTCCCGCACCCGCTTCACCGATGCGATCGCCGCACGCAGGGTCATCGCCGGTCGCAGCCCGAAGTCGCCCTGCTGCGGGACCGGCGAGAGCCCGTAGACCGCAATGCCGGGACGGACGAGATCAAAGTGCGCGGCCGGCAGGGTGAGCGTGGCGGCCGAGTTGGCCAAGTGCCGAACCTGCGGCTGGATTCCTGCGCGCGCAGCGACCGTCAGCGCATCGGAGAACACCTCGATCTGGCGAGCGATCGTCGGGTGCCCCGGCTCGTCTGCGTAGGCGAAGTGACTCCAGACGCCGACGGCCTCGATCTCGCCAGCAGCCTGTGCCTTCGCCGACGCAGTCACCAGGTCCGGCCAGTCGGTAACGTAACTGCCGTTCCGCGACAGACCCGTGTCGATCTTCAGATGGATCCGGGCGGTCTTTCCAGCGCTCGCAGCGGCGGCGCGGACGGCGTCCAACTGCCAGCCGCTACTGACGGACACATCGACGTTGCCGGCGACGGCCTGGGTCAACGCCGCCGCCTCGCCGGGTGTCCAGAGCCAGGCCAGCGCGCGGGTGTCGATGCCGGCCGATCGCAGGGCCAGTGCCTCGTCCAGCGTTGCAGTCCCGAGCCAACTCGCGCCACCGGCCAACGCGGCGCGGGCGGCATCGAGCAGGCCATGCCCGTACCCGTCCGCCTTGACCACCGCCATCACCTCGGCGGGTGTCGCCGCCTTCAGCAACGCGACGTTCTCGGCAATGGCGTTCAGATCGACGACTACCTCGGTGCGCATCACACCGTCCAGTGTCTCAAACGCCCAGGCTCAGCCGCCGACGAAGGGCAGGACCAATCGGCAGGGAACGGCATGCGGATGTGCGGGGTCCAGTGTGTTGAGCACGATCTGCGCAGCGACCGGGTCCGCGGCGATCTCGAAGTGCTCGGTGAAGTCCAGCTTACAGAAATCCTGCACCGTGTAGTTCTTCATGCCAGCCTGGATGCCGCTCGTGTAAGGCGAAACGAGCTCGTCGTATTTGGTGACGATATTGGTGTAGCGGATGCCGGGAACGCCAGGGGTGCCACCAGAGCGCAGCTTGGTGATGAACGCGCCGCCGGTGAGCAGTTCCGGTCCCGAGGCGAAGAACGGCGCGAAGGCGGCGTTGATCACGCTAGTCAGCCCCATCGCGTTCGCGTACCGGAACATCGTCGCAAAGCCGGCCAGGTTCGTGCCGTGCCAGAGCGGAGCCAATGAGACGTAGTTGTCGATGTACTTCGCGCCATCCAGGAACTTGGCGTAATAATCCGGGACAACGGTGCCTTCGGAGTGGCCCAGGATGTCGACCTTGCGCGCGCCGGTTGAGGCCAGCACCTTGGCCACGAACGCCTGCAACTGGACGGCACTGGCTTCCATCGCAGTCAAGCCGCCAATGACCTGGTTGTACGGCACGGGCAGGTACGGCGTCTGCCCGTAGGTCAGCGAGTAGACGCAGTAGCCGTTGTTCTTCAGCAGTGGGGCGTAGGTCTGCCAATTCGTGCTCTTGTTGCCGGCCAACCCATGAACGAGTACCACCGGTTCCGGATGGGCGGCACTGGGCTTGCACCCCCACTGGTTCGCGCCCGGCGGATCGGCATTGACCTGCAGGCCCGCAATCACAGCACTGGTCAGGAACGTATAAGGCACCGGCAGCGGCTTGGCTCGGGTCGCGGCGCCGGCGGCCGCCCCGCCAACCGTCAGCACAGTTGCCAACACGCCGAGAATCCCGATGGCCCCGGCTAGGACGGTGTGACGTCGACGCATCGGGTGATCCTCCGTGGCTAACCGGTACATGTTGTCCCAGCATTAAACCAGTAGGAAGCGGTAGGCGCACTGGCTGAGCCACTCCGCGACGAGCTCGCCTGTCCGGGCTGAACCACGTCCGCCCAGCCTGACCACCGTGATCGCCTGACGTAGCCGCCAATGATGGACGGTAAACAACTCAGCCGTCGTGGACAACAGACCCGATCGCGCCTCGCAGTTCGGCGAGGATGTCAGTAGCGGACGGCGGTCCGGCCGCTGCCGCGCGCTGGCCCGCAACGCCGTGGACGTACGCCCCCACCGCCGCTGCCAGACCGCACGGCAGCCCCGCGGCGAGCAACGAGCCGATCAGCCCGCTGAGTACATCGCCACTACCCGCCGTCGCCAGCCACGGCGTGCCAGTCGCGTTCACGTACGTCTGCCCATCCGGCTCGGCGATCACAGTCGCGTTCCCCTTGAGCAGGACGGTCGCGTCCAGGTCTGCGGCGGCGCGCCGGGCCGCCGCCAACCGATCTGTACCAACATCGCCGAACAGCCGCTCGAACTCGCGATCGTGCGGCGTCAGCAGGGTGGGCGCGCGACGATCCCGCACCAGCCTCGGCGCATCAGCCAGCAGCGTGATCGCGTCGGCGTCCACGAGCACCGGAACATCTGTCGCCAGCACCTCGGTCAGCAACGCCCGCGCGACATCATCGCCACCCAGGCCGGGCCCCACGATCCACGCCTGCACCCGGACGTCCGCCGGCCGCGCGTCCGGGTGCAGGACGACCTCGGGGTAGCGGGCCCGAATCCCCTCCGGCGCCAAGCCGAGGTAGCGCACCATCCCGGCTCCTCCGTGCAAGGCCGCGCCGGTCGCCAGCACCCCAGCGCCTGGGTACTGCGGCGATCCCGCGACGACCCCGAGCACACCGCGGGTGTACTTGTCGTCGGACGGTCCCGGCAGCGGCAGCACCGCACCGACGTCGTGCGCCTCCAACACCCAACTCTGTATGACCCCCGCGGCCGTCAGGTATTCAGGCGCGCCG
>JBDTDN010000108.1:0-4000 GCA_039923055.1 Jatrophihabitantaceae bacterium | reverse complement strand
CCGCCGCGTAGCGCTCATCATGATCGACCTGGATCGCTTCAAGCGCGTCAACGACGGGTTCGGTCATCTGATGGGTGACCAGGTGCTGCAAGCCGTGGCGCGACTACTCAGTCGGCATGCGCTGGAGAGCGATCTGGTCGGACGTTTCGGTGGCGAGGAGTTCACGATCCTCATCCGCTGCCCGGGTGCGGCGGCGCACGCCGTCGACCTTGCGACCAGGCTGCGCAGCGAGATCGCTGCACTGGAACTGCCGCTGAACCTCCGCGTGACCGCCTCGTTCGGAATCGCGCACCTAGTGCCCGCTCCCGACAGCAGCCTCGACGAGATCCTCGCCAGCGCGGATACGGCCCTGTACGAGGCGAAGGCGCGGGGCCGGGACTGCGTCCATGTGCTGGCGAAGAGCGCTTAACGTCCGGCAGGTATTACTTCAGACGCGGGGCGTGGCCAACCCGTCGCCTGCGGCGGCGGTCCCGCCGCGTCTCTGGATCCGCTTCGACGGCACCGTCGAGCGCGGCCAGTAGGACCTTGAGCGCGGCCGATAACACCGTGCGGGAGAGCGTGAGATCCTCTGTGGTCAGCCCGCTGCCGGTAGTCTCACCCAATTGGTTCTCCACGAGCCGCATCGCGGCCGAGGCCAGCGTTACCGCCTCGGCCGCCGACGGTGCAGTCGATGCGGTGTGAGCTTCCGCCTGAACACGCTCAAGTTCCGCGAGGAGAACGTCGACGTCGGTTTGGGCCGGGACCCGATAGCGCGCTCGGGCTCCGGAGTCACAGTCGCGCCCGTCAATTGAGGACAATCCTTGCTCCGCTACGGTGAGGAGGCCCTTACGACCGTCACTATTTCATGCTCTATTGAGGATCGCATCTCGAGATGCTCAATGGCTGAATCGCTTGCACCTTGCTTCGTGATCGAGATCAACACCCGCCACGTCCACATCCTCTGGGCTTTGGCGCACTTTCGGTGGTTAGCCGAGGAGGATTCGGTGTCGGAGCAGTTCGAAGCCGGCGCGGCCATACATCTGTCGTTTGATCATTTTCGTGCGGGTGTTGACGCCTTCGGTTCTGCCGTTGTGGCGAGGCAGAGTCAAGGCGGCACTGACAGCGTCGAGGTGGCGACGGGCAGGTGGGTCAGGTCGGGGACCTCGACACTCGACGATGATGAGTACACGGTCGTCCTCGCCGTGCGGATGCTGCGGCGCTCTGGGCCCTGGTCGTGTGCCTGCGGGATCATCTGTTCCTCCTGGTTGGTGGGCGCTGTGTTGACCACTGTGATCAAGATCTTTTCGTCGACCTCCGTCGCTGATTGGTGATGGTGTTTGGCCCTCATTAGGAGCAGGTACAAAATTGTTCGAAATAATTTTCGATGGTTGACTAACGTTGAGATTTAACGGATAGCCCCTATTGCATAAGGGGTTCAGCGGTCACCAACGAAGATCAACACTGATCAACTTCGGTTATATTGGATGCATAGAGGATGGGAATCAGGCTCGCCGCGACCGCGACCGCGTGCTCACATGAACTGCGTGCGACACGCCAGTGCCGGTGACCAGCGACAGCCGACGTCGTTACCGTCGATGTTGGCGGGAATTCTGGCTACACTGCTGGGGTGACGACGACACCGCTGGGTGATGCCCGTGACCATCTGTAGGAGTATGTGGCCGACGTGCAGCGCACTCACGACCGCGTGATAATCACCCGCTACGGGCAGCCGGCGGCCGTACTTATTTCCGCCGACGAACTGGCCGCGCTAGATGAGACGGTGGACATCTTGTCCACGCCAGGTGCGTTACAGGACATTCGCCAGGCCGAGGCTGAGGTCGACCGTGGGGAGTACGTCACCGCCGAGCAGATGAGCACGATCCTCACCGAGCGACGCACGCGTGAGCACCGCACTGCGTGAGCGCGCAGTACGAGATACGACTCTCTCACGGCGTCAGCCGCACCCTGGCCGAACAGCTTCCACTCAGTGTCGCGGCGGCGATCTGGGAATTCATCTCCGGCCCGCTCGCCCAGAACCCGCAACGACTGGGTAAACCCCTGATCGGCGAACTCGCGGGGCATCATTCGGCCCGGCGCGGTAGCTATCGGGTGATCTACACGATCAGCGACGCACCCCCTGTCATCACGATCGTTCGGGTAGACCATCGTCGCGCCGACTACCACCGGTGAGACACAGACAGCGCGAGGCCCGGTTCACCAACCGTCCGGATGGCTACCGGGCTCACTTCCTCGGGCTACTGCCTCAGCAGCTCAGGCATGACATCCCGGTGGCGCCATGCGGGTGTTATCTGCCCAGTCCGGGTCCGGTGTGGTGCGGCGGGCCGTAGTTGCGGCTGGGGTGGTGGCCGCGGTAGCTGTATGCGGTGTCATCGAGGGTGGCCTCCCGTTGACGTTCTTGTTCTTGAGCGCGGGCGACGGCCAGCAGATCGGCGTCGGCATGTTCCTGGTCGCGGCCTCTCCGCGCTGGGTGTGTTGGCTGGCCAGCCAACCGACTGGATCGGCTAGCTGTAATGGCCGGTTCGTGTTCCAGCTCGCGACTTGGACGATGCTGTAGATGCCCAAGCTAGTCATGACAACGGCCGCGATCCGTGTGATCCATTTGATTGGCAGGACTTTGAGTAGCGTCTTGCCGCCAAGGATGGCGAGCAGTCCGACCGACCAGAGGCCCAGCACTGCACCTAGCCCCACTGAGAGCGGATTGTGGTATTTGGCGGCCAGGTTGGCAGTCAGGATCTGAGTCAGGTCACCCCACTCGGCAACGAAGATGACCGCGTATCCAAGTCCCGCGACTTTCCAGAATCCGGCCGATTCGGCGACTGCTTGAACTTCGGCTTCTTCCTCGGCTTCGTCTTCCACCCCTTCGCGCCACACGAGAACTGCCCCGAGCAGGAACACCAACGCAACGACAGATTCCACGATGCGATGAGGGAGCAGGATGAGCAGTGAACCTGCGCTGACGGCGATGGTCACGTGGGTGAGGAACGCAGCAGCAATGCCGGTGAAGACCCAGCGCCAGGGGAATCGGCTGCCAAGCACTAAGCCTGCGACGGCAGTCTTGTCGGGAAGTTCACCGACGAATATGAGGGCGAAGACAGTAGCGATAATGGCGATGTTGAACATGGCTTCCCTCTAAGGTTCGGGCCGCCGCCGTACCTGCTCGGGAAGGAGCACGTCGGAGCCGGCAGCCGAGGCTGTCGAAATCCGAACGTCTCGTCCAGCCGAAGATCCGGCCCTGGATACCGGGCCGACTCGCGCCAGCCAGTATGTCGACATCCAGTCGAGGGACTACTCCCGTTCGCCACGCACGCTACCTCACCCGGCATTTGGTTGATCCCCCGCCGGTTTCATCCTCACCGATCACCCGACCGGGACCAGCGCGCGATGTGGTCAGCCAACAGCCCTACCGCCCTGACAGAGGTCCGTGATACACGGTCTTCAAATTGAGGATGCAGCATGGCAAACATCGCGAGGCGCGACGATGGTCGGTGGCGCGCCCGGTACCGAGACGCGGCTGGCACGGAGCACTCGCCACTTTCGTGCGCAAGATCGACGCGCAGAGCTGGCTAGACGACGCCACGACCGCCGTTCATACCGGCATGTACGCAGATCCCAAACGAGGCCGGGTCACGGTCGGCGTGTGGGCGCCGCGGTGGCTCGACGGACAGGCACTCCTCAAGCCATCCACGCATGAGAGGTACGCAGGCATTCTGCGTGAGCACGTTCTGCCGGCGTGGTCAACGGTTCAGCTCGTTGACGTCTCGCACGCAGACGTCCAGTCCTGGATCACCCGCCTGACGGCGACGCGCTCCCCGCCACGGTGCGCAAGGTCCATCGAGTGCTCTCGCTGCTGCCCAAGACGGCGGTGAAGGCCGGGCGGCTGGGCCGCAACCCCGCTGAGGACATCAACCTTCCGCGCATGACCGCTTCTGAGCGCCGCTATCTGACGCACGACCAAGTCCGCCTCCTGGCCGAAGATTGCGCGCCGCACCGCCTCGTCGTG
>JBDTDN010000107.1:0-5132 GCA_039923055.1 Jatrophihabitantaceae bacterium | reverse complement strand
GGAGTTCAGGCCGATCAACAGCCGACGGACCCAGCGCACTGGTCCACCGGAGGGAACCGTCGGGATGCGCGGCGATGGTCCAATCGGTGAACGTCTTACAGCGATGGTGTGACCTGCACAGGCTCTGCAGATTGCACGGGCAGGTGCTCCCGCCGCCGGGGGAGCTGGAATCGAAGGGCACCCGGTGATCGATGTCGCATCGATGGGCGGGCATCCCGCAGCCAGGGAATCGGCACCGCTGGTCTCTGCTGACGATTGCGTCGGCGACTGCTGTCGGTGGCAGGTATACGGCGCGACCGTAGTCGAGGGATGTTCCGCAGTATCGACTCCCGGCGCAGCCCGAGTGCGCGCACCTAGCGAACTGAGCACGCGGCTCGTCGATGATCGCGGCCCTATTCGAATCGCCGGAACCGGGAGGGCACATGACGAAGGAGCCCGAACTGGGACAGTCCGAGCCCGGATAGCCCCGAGCGGGACCCAGCGGATCGGACGAGCACCACGGCAAGTTGCATCCGGGCTGGAACACGAGCGCGCGGACCGAATCTGCGGACTCGGCCAGTGCACGGGCAAGATTGGCGGTGATGGCACCGTGGCCGGCGAGTTCGCCCGGCTGATCGTCGAACCCGGCCAGGGTGGAGGCCGCGATGGTCACGTTGAGACACAGCGAGCCGCGGAAGGTGCGCTGCGCGCGGCCTCTGGCCCGCTTGTGACGAGATGTGCGCGGACTCGGCTCCCCGCTCGGGGACGGCGCCGGCTCGTGATCGGCTGCGCCCGCGGCACAGTCGGCCGTCGGCTCTGACCGGGTGGATGCCGTGGCCCGCGGCGTCGTGATGCCACTGTCGGAATCGGTGGAGTGCTCTTCGTTGACGACGGACCCGGAGGTAGAGCCTGGCTCGCAGGCTGTGGCGGAGGTGTGCTGGGTGGTGTCGCGTTGCTCGCCATATGCGGCGGCCTGAGTGGGTTTCTGCCCGGATGGGTCGCCCGGAACGGCCGTGTGATGGGTCTGCTCGCATGGTTCTGGCCGGTCACGTTCGGTGGTGTGGCCGGGATCGCCGACAGCGCAACATCTGCTGCTTCGGACGGGGTCGTCGCTTGCGTCAGTGGTGCCGTCGGAACCGATTGCTCCATCGCATTCGCCGATCCCGGTGAGATCGACCAGACCGGTGGCCGCGAGCTGATCGAAGATGTCGGTCAGTACATCGGCGCGTAGTTCGTTGATGTCGCGTCCTGCCGCGGCCTCGCCGGTCAGCGAGCAGGCGATCCGATCGATCACCCCGAAGGCCAGGTGCGCCTTGTCGGCTGGCAGATCGGCCGCCAGCCGCGACATGTCGTCCGACAGCTTCTGCAGTCTCACCTGGCGGTCGTGGCGCGCCTGCTCGGCGCGATTCTTCGCCGCATCCGGGTCGGCGCTGATCACAGCGCGATCGACTGCGGCGCGGAGCCTTCCCGGAGCCATCGACCCGGCGCCCGGGAGGACGCGATCAAGTACCCCCGCCCGCTTCTCCGCGTCGAGGCATTCGGTACCTTCGGCGACGATGCGAGCCCTGATTCGGTCGATCGACCCCGTCCGCTGTGCACCGAGGAGCCTGGGAAAGTGGTCGACCATCTGCAACGCGTCGTCGATCCGTTGCCGTGCCGTGAGCGGCGACAGGTGCAGCGCGACGGCCAGGTGCGGCGCGACGAGTCGGGCGGATTGAACAGCGATGGCGGCGTCCCAGTCTGGATCGCCGATCACTGTTGCGGCCGAATAGCAACCGGCGTCGTCATCCCACTCGGGCTGCAGCGGGTGCGTTGGACTGACGCTCAGTTCGCGTGAACCCGCGACGTACATGCTCGCCTCGAGCGCCTGCTCGATCGGAATACCCACCCCTGGTCTGGCCAGAGCCGCGGTGAACTCCTGTTGCCGCGCAGCTGCCCAGGATGCCAGCCGGTCGCAAGCAAGAATCGCGCCGATCAGGCACTGCCCACCTAACCGACGCTCGTCCAGCAGTCCGATCACGTCCGCGACCGCCGGACCGCTGGCGCCATCGAGAAGCAGTCCGGCGATTTGGTCGGTAGTCGATGATTCGAAGGCCTCGTGGCCGGCCTGGGATCCCGACGATCCATCCAGAGCAGCCAGCAAGTCGTCAATCGAAGTCCGGCTCTCTGTGCTGGAGACGAGCGCCAGCCACCGATCGTCTGGAAGGGAGCCAGGCGTGAAGTCGTCAGGATCGACAAGGTCGTCGCAGTCGGGATCCAGCTGCCACCCGATCGCGGAGCGGCCGTTGCGGTCGATCTGAGCAGCTTCCATGGCACCTCCTCCGATCGGCGTCGATACACTAGACTAGCACATGCGTTCGGTGCCCGTCTAGAGCTTGTCGTAGACCATGTTGGTGTCTGGCACTGCTGCCCATGGCCTGCCGATCGCGGCCCCCGCCAGGCCAGGGCAGCCCGCCGGGACGAACGATGGCTACGCGGGCTGTTGGTTGGCACGGCATATTCGTTGGCGCGGCCTGTTGGTTGGCGCGGCCTGTTGGTTGGCACGGTCTGTTGGTTGGCACGGCCTGTTGGTTGGCGCAGGGACCACTCGATAGGCCCGTGTGATTGGCACGTCGCGTCTGGGGCCAATTCCCGGCGCGAGGCGCCGGAAGTTCAGCTGATCGGACGCTCGAGGACAGGCGGTTCCGCCTGGCCGGCAGGCCGAGCGGACTTGGCCGCCGAAGCGGGGCTGCATCGAATGGGGCTGCATCGAATGGGGCTGCATCGAACGGACCATGGCGGGGCGACACTGCAGATGTCAGGCGGAGCTACTACAGTCCAACCAACGTCGATCGGTTCGCTCGGTTGCCGTCACCGGATCGGGGTCCGGTTCGTTGAAAAGTTGTACGGGATTGTCACGACGTGTGTCGAGGGTTTGTGACGGTTGTCGACGCCGACGGCCCACGGAACCTCCGGCACCGCTAGACCTCCGGCACGACTGGACCTCCGGCACCAATGGACCACTGCCTCCCGCAGCACACGGTCACCAGCACAGCAGCACGACGAAAGGAACTCCATGATTCGCCGCAGTTCAGCGATCCTCGCAGTGGTCGCCTCGGTCAGCTTGCTGGTCACCGCGTGCGGCAGCTCCGCGAAGTCGGACGGCACGGCTGCGCCCGCCGCGAGTACCCCCGCGTCGACCAGCGCGGCTGCCCCGGCGAGTTCCGGTGGGTCGCCCGCGAGCTCCGCAGCACCGGGCAGCGCCAGTGGCTCAGCGGAAGGCTCAGCCGCGCCGTCCGGTTCGTTCGCCGTCGCCTACATGGTCCCTGGGTCGCTCGGCGACCTGGGCTTCTTCGACTCCGGTGAGGCAGGCATCAAGCGCGCTGCTTCCGATCTCGGCGCGACCACCAAGACGATCGAGGGCGGCGACAACAACACCCAGGCCTGGGTCAACGATCTGCAGAACCTGGCCAAGACCGGTACCTACAACGTCATCGTCACCGGCGGAGACCAGGTCTCCGACCAGCTCACTCAGGTGGCCAAGCAGTTCCCGAAGCAGAAGTTCGTCATGTTCGACGCCGAAGTCCCAGGCGACAACATCGCCTCCATCACGTTCCGGCAGAACGACGTGTCCTTCCTGGCAGGCGTGCTGGCGGCGCTGGTCAGCGAGGACACGGCGGACTACCCGATGTCCGGCGGCGGCAAGAATGTCGGCATCGTCGGCGGCCAGGACATCCCGGTGATCAACGATTTCATCGTCGGATTCGAGGCGGGCGCGAAGGCGGTCGACCCGAGCATCACCATCCAGAAGTCCTATGTGGGCAGCTGGACGGATTCCAACACCGGATACAACCAGGCCGCAAGCATGTACGCCAAGGGCGCGGATGTGATCTTCGCGGCGGCCGGCGGATCCGGGCTCGGCGTGCTCAAGGCCGCCAAGGACAAGAAGAAGTACGCCATCGGGGTCGACTCCGACCAGAACGCGCTGTACCCGGGGTTCATCCTCGCGTCCGCACTGAAGAACGTGAACAACGCCGTCTTCGACCTGGCCAAGAAGGACAAGGAGGGCCAGCTGAAGACCGGGCAGACGTACGTGTACGGGATCGCCAACAACGGTGTCGAACTGAAGCTGGACACCGACCTGGTCAAGCAGGCAACTGCGGACAAGCTCAAGGGGTACTCCGACAAGGTGGCCAAGGGCGAGATCGACGTCCCGTGCGTCGACCCGTTCTGCGCCAAGGCAACGATCTAATCGGGCGTGACGGCAGACCCTGCCGACTCGGGGAGTGATGCGTGAGTAGTCCCGGCGTTGCGCCTGCGCTGGAACTGCGCGGCATCACCAAGCGGTTCGGCGACCTGGTGGCCAACGATGGCATCTCGCTGTCCGTGCAACCTGGCGAGGTGCATGCGATCGTCGGCGAGAACGGCGCCGGCAAGACCACGCTGATGAACATCTGCTTCGGCATCCTGCAGCCGGATGACGGGCAGATCCTGGTCGACGGCGCGCCGGTCAGGATGTCCAGCCCGATCGCCGCGCGGTCCCACGGGATCGGGATGGTGCACCAGCACTTCAAGCTGGTCGAGTCGCTGACTGTCGCAGAGAACGTGTTCCTGGGCGCCGAGGAGACCCACGGCGTGTACACGCTGGACCGCGCCAGGATGGTTCGGGAACTGGCCGAGGTTTCCAACCGGTTCGGCCTCGAAGTCGAGCCGGCCCAGCGGGTGGAACTGCTATCTGCCGGCCAACGGCAACGAGTGGAGATCCTCAAGGCGCTGTACTTCGATGCCAAGATCGTCATCCTGGACGAGCCGACGGCAGTTCTCACGCCGCAGGAGTCGGACAAGCTGTTCGACGTGCTGCGCGGACTCGCGCAGGCCGGGCGCTCCATCATCCTGATCACCCACAAGCTCCGCGAGGTGCTGGCCGTCGCCGACCGGTACACGGTGATCCGGCTGGGCCGGCATGTAGCCGAGGGCGACACGGCGGGCGCCACCGAGGAAGAGATCGCCACTTTGATGGTGGGCCGCGAGGTCCGGTTCGGCCGGACCGAACCGGTGCCGGCCTCTCGACCGGCCACTGCGCCGATCCTGACCTGCGCCGACCTGGTGGTTGAGGATGCGGACGGGCACGTCAAAGTGGACGGAGTGAGTCTGGACCTGCGGCCGGGGGAGAT
>JBDTDN010000106.1:0-19213 GCA_039923055.1 Jatrophihabitantaceae bacterium | reverse complement strand
CAACGACCAACGACCTGAAGAACGGCCTGGTACTCAACATCGACGGCCAGCTCTGGACCGTCACCGAGTTCCAGCACGTCAAACCGGGCAAGGGCGGGGCATTCGTACGCACGACTCTGAAGAACGTGCTCTCAGGCAAGGTCGTCGACCGCACGTTCAACGCCGGCATGAAGGTCGAGACGGCCACGGTCGACAAGCGTGCGATGACCTACCTCTACAAAGAGGGCGCCGACTTCGTCTTCATGGACGCCGATACCTACGACCAGATGCAGGTGCCGGACGCGACGGTCGGGGGCAACGCCGACTATCTGCTCGACAACGCCGAGGTCACCGTTGCCGTCCACGAGGGCGTCCCGTTGTTCATCGAACTGCCCACCAGCGTCGAGTTGGTCATCAGCCACACAGACCCGGGCCTGCAGGGCGATCGCTCTACCGGCGGCACGAAGCCGGCGACCCTGCAGACCGGTGCCGAGATCCAGGTGCCGTTGTTCGTCTCGACCGGCGAGAAGGTCAAGGTCGACACCCGGGACGGCCGCTATCTAGGCCGTGTCAACAGCTGACGATGGCTGCCCGCAGCAAGGCCCGTAAGCGTGCAGTCGATGTCCTGTATGAGTCCGATGCCCGCAACGTGCTGCCGACGACGACGCTCGCCGAACGCGTCATCCTCGCCGACCCGCCGGTCAACGACTACACGATCACTCTGATCGAGGGCGTGTACGCGAACCGCGTCCGGATCGACGAACTCCTCACCGAGTACGCCGAGGGCTGGACGATCGCCCGGATGCCGGGCGTCGACCGGGCCGTGTTGCGACTGGGCGTGTACGAACTGCTGTGGCGCGACGAGGTTCCTGCGGCGGTCGCCATCGATGAAGCGGTCGAGCTTGCCAAGACATTGTCGACCGACGAGTCGCCGAAGTTCGTGAACGGCGTACTGGCACGGGTGTTGCGCGACCAGCCGCCGGTCGAGGTGGCCGATCAGCTTTGAGTGGCGAGCGAGGCCGAGCTGACCGTTCAGGTCGAGTTTCACGCGCAGGACAAGCTGCGTGCGACGGCCACCACGCACTGGAAACGCTGGCGACCGCGCTGAAGATCGTCCCGGCACGCTGCTAGGATGAGCAGGATAGACATCCTTTAAAGGCCCGTCCCGTGAGGCGGACAAGGAGGTCAGTGTGACTGGTCGTGCCCGCGTGCCTGAGGCAACCTCTCAGACGGCGCCGCCGTCCCCATCCTCCGGTGCAGCGTCGACGATCTTGTTCGGGCCCGCCGATGTCGGTCGAGTGCTCGACCGGATGGCCCACCAGATCATCGAAAACACCGCCAAATCCGGCTTCGACATTGTGTTGCTCGGCATCCCCACCCGCGGCGTACCTCTCGCGCGTCGGCTGGCCGATCGGATCGCGACATTCGCCGCGGTCGACATCCCGGTGGGCTCGCTGGACATCACGCTCTACCGCGACGACCTGCGCCTGCGTGGCGTCCGGCCGCTCGGTGAGACGATCGAGCCCAAGGGCGGGATCAGCGGTCGGACAGTGGTGCTCGTCGATGACGTGCTCTTCTCCGGCCGGAGCATCAGATCGGCATTCGACGCACTGAAGGATCTGGGCCGCCCGCGCAGCGTTCAGCTCGCGGTCCTGGTCGACCGGGGCCACCGCGAGCTGCCGATCCGCGCAGATTACGTCGGCAAGAACGTCCCGACTGCGCCGACCCAGAACGTGCGGGTCTGCCTGACCGAGACCGACGGTGCCGATTCGGTCTCTGTCACCGAGGCTGGTGTCCAATGAGAAGCCTGCTCTCGGCCGCCGATCTGGACCGCGACGAGGCGATCGCGATCCTGGACACCGCGGTCCGGATGCATGCGATCCAGACCCGGGAGGTCAAGAAGCTTCCGCCACTGCGCGGCCGTACCGTGGTGAACCTGTTCTTCGAGGACTCCACACGTACCCGCTCGTCCTTCGAGATCGCCGGCAAGTGGCTCTCGGCCGACGTCATCAACATCAGCGCGAAGGGTTCGAGCGTCAGCAAGGGCGAGAGCCTGCGTGACACCGTGCTCACCGTCGCCGCCATGGGTGTGGATGCGATGGTCGTGCGGCACCACGCGTCCGGAGCCGTGCAACGCATCGCGGGCTGGGTCGACTGTCCGATCGTCAACGCCGGAGACGGCACGCACGAGCACCCGACGCAGGCGTTGCTGGACGCGTACACGTTGCGGGGACGACTGGGCGAGCTGACCGACAGGCATGTCGTCATCGTCGGGGATATCACGCACAGCCGCGTCGCCCGCTCCAATGTGCTGTTGCTGACCACGCTCGGTGCCCGCGTCACGCTCGTCGCGCCACCTACGCTCATGCCGTCCGGAGTGGCCAGTTGGACGTGCAACGCCAGCTGGGACCTGGACGAAACCCTTTCCGGCAAGGCCTTTGGTGACGTGGACGCCGTGATGATGCTGCGTGTGCAGCGCGAGCGGATGAGTGGCGGATATTTTCCCACGGAGCGCGAGTACGCGATCGGTTATGGGCTCTCGCCGGTGCGGCTGGACCTACTCGCCGAGCACGCGCCGGTGCTGCACCCCGGCCCGATGAACCGCGGCATGGAGATCAGTTCGCTCGCCGCCGACGGCCCGCGCTCGGTAGTGCTCGATCAGGTCCAAGCCGGGGTAGCAGTGCGGATGGCCGTGCTCTTCCGGCTGCTTTCCGGCGCCGATGCGCCCGTCCTTGAGGAGACGCACCAGTGATCGTGTTGAAGGGTGCCGCTCCACTCGGTGGCAAGGCAGTGGACCTGCTCATCGACGGTGGACTGATTAGCGCGATGCGCGCGGGCATCAGGGCACCGGCCGACGCGCAGGTGGTCGACGCGACCGGGCTGGTGCTGCTGCCCGGGTTGGTCGACCTGCACACCCACCTGCGTGAGCCCGGCCGTGAGGACGCCGAGACTGTTGCGTCGGGGTCCGCCGCGGCCGCGCTCGGCGGGTTCACCGCTGTTCATGCGATGGCCAACACCAGCCCGGTCGCCGACACCGCTGAGATCGTCGAGCAGGTGGCGCGGCTCGGCGAGCGGGCCGGTCTGGTCGATGTGCGCCCGGTGGGTGCCGTTTCCAAATCACTCGCTGGCGAGCAGCTTGCCGAGATCGGCAACATGGCGCGATCCGCTGCTGCAGTAAGGGTGTTCAGCGACGACGGTCGGTGCGTTCACGATTCGAGGCTGATGCGGCGAGCACTGGAGTATGTGAAGCCCTTCGACGCGGTGGTCGCCCAGCACGCACAGGACCCGCGTCTCGCAGACGGCAGTGCCTGCTGTCACGAGGGCGAGGTGTCGGGTCGGCTCGGCCTGTCCGGCTGGCCGGCAGTGGCCGAGGAGTCGATCATCGCCCGCGACGTGATGCTGGCCGAGCACACCAACTCGCGGCTGCATATTTGTCACGTATCGACCGCAGGCAGTGTCGAGGTGATCCGATGGGCGAAGGCGCGGGGGATCGGCGTCACCGCCGAGGTCACCCCGCACCACCTGCTGCTCACCTGCGACCTGCTCACCGACTACGACCCGGTGTTCAAGGTCAATCCGCCGCTGCGGCCGGCCGAGGACGTTGCCGCGCTGCGGGCTGCTCTCGCCGACGGCACCATCGACGCCGTCGCCACCGACCACGCACCGCACGCCCGACACGACAAGGACCATGCGTTCGGCGATGCCGCGTTCGGCATGCTGGGCCTGCAGACCGCGCTCGGTGTGGTCGCCGAAGCGATGGTCGCGACCGGGCTGCTGGATTGGGCCGGCGTCGCGGACCGGATGAGCGTGCGGCCGTCGGTGATCGGACGCGTTGCTGGGCATGGCCGTCCGCTGCAGACCGGCGAGCCGGCCAACCTCACCCTGATCGACCCGGCAGGTACGTATCTGGTGGATGCGGCCGCGTTGGCATCGAAGTCGCAGAACACGCCGTTCGCCGGACGGACTCTGCCGGCCGCCGTGGTCGCAACCTTCCTCCGGGGGCGGGCGACAGTGCTGGACGGCGCACTGACCGCGCTGGTGACCGCATGACCCGTCTGCTGCTCACGAGCGCCTGCGTGCTGTTCATCGGCCTGCTGCTGCTCGCGATGCTGTGGGGTTGGCGCAACCGGATACGTCAGCAAGCGATGCTGCCCGAATTGCCGGCGGCACCCGATGAACTCGGCGCGGCGCTGCTGTCGCCACTGGCCGGCGTCTACGTCGGCACCACCTTCGCCCCGAGTTGGCAGGAACGTGTTGTCCACGCCGGGCTGGGCATGCAGTCGCAGGCGACGATCACGCGCTATCGGGACGGACTGCTCATCGATCGCGTCGGCGCCGATGCACTGTTCATTGCGACGCAGGCGATCGTGCAAGCCCGACTCGCGCCGGGGTTGGCGGGCAAGGTTGTCGGCACGGGCGGCCTGCTGGTCGTGCGCTGGCACCTGGGCCAGACCGAACTGGACTCCGGCTTCCGGGCCGATGACAAGAGCAGCTACCCGGACTGGGTGCGTGCGATCAACGGAAAGGTACTGGCTTGACTACTGCGATTCTGGTGCTGGAAGACGGCCGGTCGTTCACCGGCGAGGCATACGGGGCTATTGGTGAGAGCTTCGGCGAGGCTGTGTTCGCCACCGGCATGACCGGCTACCAGGAGACGCTCACCGACCCGTCCTACCACCGCCAGATTGTCGTACAGACTGCCCCGCACATAGGCAACACCGGCGTCAACGATCAGGACTCGGAGTCCCGCCGCATCTGGGTCGCCGGTTACGTCGTACGCGACCCGGCCCGTCGTCCATCCAATTGGCGATCCACCGGCTCACTGGGCGATGACCTCACTGCGCAAGGGATCGTCGGTATCAGCGGCATCGACACCCGCGCGCTCACCCGGCACCTGCGCGAACGCGGCGCGATGCGATGCGCGCTCTCCAGCACTGACACCGACCCCGAATCGTTGTTGGCCAAGGTGCGTGCCTCGCCGCAGATGATCGGCGCTGACCTGTCCGCCGAGGTCACCACCGCTCAGCCATACACCGTCGAGGCGATCGGTGAGCACCGCTTCACCGTTGCCGCTGTGGACTATGGCATCAAGGCGATGACCCCGCGACGGTTGGCACAGCGGGGGATCACCTCGCACGTGCTCCCGTCGACCTCTACCGCTGAACAGATCATCGCGTCCGGCGCTGACGCGGTTTTCCTGGCGAACGGCCCCGGTGACCCAGCTACCGCCGATGCAGCGGTCCAGACGATACGTGAGTTGCTGCGCCGCGAGATTCCGATCTTCGGCATCTGTTTCGGCAACCAGATCCTGGGTCGCGCCTACGGCTTCGATACGTACAAGCTCGGCTACGGCCACCGGGGAATCAACCAACCGGTGCAGGATCGCGCCACCGGCAAGGTGGAGATCACCGCGCACAACCACGGTTTCGCCGTCGACGCGCCGCTGGACCGCGCGACCGATACCGAATTCGGCAGTGTCGAGGTCAGCCATATCTGCCTGAACGACAATGTTGTGGAAGGTCTGAAGGCCCGTGACGCCAGGGCATTCAGCGTGCAGTACCACCCGGAGGCTGCGGCGGGCCCGCACGATGCGTCCTACCTGTTCGACAGATTCGTGGAACTGCTGGAGGGCAAGCACTGATGCCGAAGCGCGAGGACATCAAGCACATCCTGGTCATCGGGTCCGGACCAATCGTCATCGGCCAGGCCTGCGAGTTCGACTACTCCGGCACCCAGGCCTGCCGCGTACTCCGGGCAGAGGGATACCGGGTCAGCCTGGTCAACTCCAACCCGGCGACGATCATGACCGACCCCGAGTTCGCCGACGCCACCTACGTCGAACCGTTGACCGTCGACTTCCTCGAGCGTGTCATCGCCAAGGAGCGCCCGGACGCGATCCTGCCAACCCTCGGCGGACAGACTGCGCTGAACCTAGCCGTTGCACTTCACGAGGCTGGTGTGCTTGAGAAGTACGCGGTCGAGTTGATCGGCGCGGACATAGACGCCATTCAACGCGGCGAGGATCGCCAACGGTTCAAGGAGATCGTGGCCACGGTAGGTGGTGATACGCCTGTCTCGCTGGTGTGTCACACGCTCGAGCAAGCCGTCGAATTCGCGGCAGAAGTCGGCAACAGGGTTGTCATCCGACCCTCCTTCACGATGGGCGGGTTGGGCTCGGGATTGGCCAATGACGCGGAGCACGTGCGCACGATGGTGTCGCGTGGACTGGCCGCCAGCCCGGTACACGAGGTGCTGGTCGAGGAGTCCGTGTTCGGTTGGAAGGAGTACGAACTCGAACTGATGCGCGATCGCAACGACAATGTGGTGGTCGTCTGCTCGATAGAAAATCTGGATCCGATGGGCGTACACACCGGCGACTCGATCACTGTCGCCCCAGCGATGACCCTGACCGATCGTGAATACCAGGACATGCGGGATATGGGTATCGCCGTGCTGCGCGAGGTCGGCGTGGAGACCGGCGGTTGCAACATCCAGTTCGCGGTCGACCCCAAGACGGGCCGGATGATCGTCATCGAGATGAACCCACGCGTCTCGCGGTCATCTGCGCTGGCATCCAAGGCGACTGGCTTCCCGATCGCCAAGATTGCGGCCAAGCTCGCCGTGGGCTACACCCTCGACGAGATCCCGAACGACATCACGCTCAAGACGCCGGCGGCGTTCGAGCCGACGCTGGACTACGTCGTGGTGAAGGTGCCGCGCTTCGCGTTCGAGAAGTTTCCCGGCGCGGACCCGGTGCTCACGACGCATATGAAAAGCGTCGGCGAGGCGATGGCGATCGGCCGAAACTTCACCGAGGCCCTCGGCAAGGCGCTGCGGTCGATGGAGACCAAGACGTCCGGGTTCTGGACGGTGCCGGAGCAGGACCTCGATGTTGCCGAGTTGCTGCGGTTGGCCGGCATCCCGACGGACGGCCGGTTGTACTACGTCGAGCGGGCCCTACGCGCCGGTGCGGGCGTCGAAGAGGTCGCGACCGTAACCGGCATCGACCCGTGGTTCATCGATCAGATCCTGCAGATTGTCGAACTTCGCACCGAACTGGTCGATGCGCCGGCTCTGACGCCTGCCTTGCTGCGAAAGGCGAAACGGCACGGTATTTCGGACGTCCAGCTCGCCAAGCTGCGCCCGGAACTCTCTGGCGAAGACGGGGTCCGATTGCTGCGGTTGCGTGCGGGCATCCGTCCGGTCTTCAAGACCGTTGACACGTGTGCAGCCGAATTCGCCGCCGCCACCCCGTACTTCTACTCGACGTACGACGAGGAGACCGAGGTCGTGCGAACCGACCGTGAGAAGGTGATCATTCTCGGCAGCGGCCCGAACCGGATCGGGCAGGGCATCGAGTTCGACTACTCCTGCGTGCACGCTGTCATGGCGCTGCGCGATGCCGGCTACGAGACCGTGATGATCAACTGCAACCCCGAGACGGTGTCGACGGACTACGACACCGCGGACCGGCTCTACTTCGAGCCACTCACCTTCGAGGATGTCCTTGAAGTCGTGCATGCCGAACAGGAGTCCGGCACCGTCCTCGGTGTCATCTGCACGCTCGGGGGACAAACTCCACTCGGGCTGGCCCAGCGGCTGAAGGATGCGGGCGTCCCAGTGCTCGGCACGCAGCCCGAAGCGATCGACCTTGCCGAGCATCGCGGCGCATTCGGTCGGGTGCTCGACGCGGCCGGTCTGCCCTCGCCGAAGAACGGCACGGCGACGAGTTTCGAGCAGGCCAAGGCGGTCGCCGACGAGATCGGCTATCCGGTGCTCGTCCGGCCTTCCTACGTGCTCGGCGGGCGTGGCATGGAGATCGTCTACGACGAGGGGAACCTGTCGGACTACATCTCCCGCGCCACCGAGATCACGCCGGATCACCCGGTGTTGGTCGACCGGTTCCTGGACGATGCCGTGGAGATCGACGTCGACGCGCTGTATGACGGGCAGGACCTGTACCTGGGCGGCGTCATGGAGCACATCGAGGAGGCCGGCATCCACTCCGGCGACTCGGCCTGTGCGCTGCCGCCGATCACGCTCGGTACGGCGGATATCGCGGCCATTCGACGCTCGACACTGCTACTGGCTCAGGGGATCGGCGTGCGCGGACTGATGAACGTCCAGTACGCGATGGCCGGCGATGTGCTCTACGTGCTGGAGGCGAACCCGCGGGCCAGCCGCACCGTCCCGTTCGTCTCCAAGGCGACGGCGGTCCCGCTTGCCAAGGCCGCCGCACGAATTGCGCTCGGCGCCACGATCGCCCAGTTGCGTGCAGAGGGCCTGCTCCCAGCGACGGCCGACGGGGGGGAACTGCCGGCGAACGCACCGATCGCGGTAAAGGAAGCTGTCTTGCCGTTCCACCGCTTCCGTACCGAAGGCGGTGATCAGGTCGACTCGATCCTGGGCCCGGAGATGAAGTCCACCGGCGAGGTGATGGGCATCGACACCACTTTCGGGATGGCCTTCGCCAAGAGCCAGGCCGCCGCGTACGGTTCGCTGCCTTTGAAGGGGACGGTGTTCGTCAGCATCGCCAACCGGGACAAGCGGGCGATCATCTTCCCGGTGAAACGCCTGTCCGACCTGGGTTTCCGGGTATTGGCAACTGAGGGCACCGCGCAGGTACTGCGCCGCAACGGCGTCGACGCCGAGGTGGTGGGCAAGTTCAGCGACGGCGCAGACAACATCGTCGAGAAGATCGTCGCCGGCGAGGTCGATCTGGTGTTCAACACCCCGCGCGGAACGCCCGGCAACTCCGGACCGCGCGTGGACGGCTACGAGATCCGGACCGCGGCAGTCACGGCCGGCATACCGTGCGTAACCACGGTGCAGGCTGCTGCCGCAGCGGTGCAGGGCATCGAGGAATTGCTCCGCGGCGAGATCGTCGTCCGCTCCCTGCAGGATCTGCACGCCCAACTCCAGACGTGGAAGACGGCCAAGTGAGCAATCCTGTCCAGGAAGCAGCAGAGATCTTCGCGGTGCAGAAGGTCGGCGCGTACTTTCAGTTCACCGTGATTGCCCCAGGTATTGCGGCTGGCTTCCGGCCGGGTCACTTCGTCGCGGTAGGTGTGGGCGGTGAGAACACGTCGATGATTCTGCGGCGCGCGTTTGCGCTGTATGGCGCGACCCAGTCGGACACCTTCGCCGGCACAGTCACCTTCGTCGTCGCTGAACACGGTGCGGGGACGCAGTGGTTGGTCAAGCGCCAGGTCGGTGAGCGTCTGGATCTGGTCGGCCCACTCGGCAACCCGTTCCCGAAGCCGTCCGGTCCGGCTCCGGCGGTTTTGGTCGGCGGTGGCTACGGCACGGCGCCACTGATCCCGCTCGCCGCCGAGTTGATCGCGGCCGGATCGCCCGTCGAGATCATCCTGGGTGCGGCTAGCGAGGACCGACTGTTCGGGGAACTGGCAGCCAAACGCCTGGTCGGCTCGGTCACCGTGACCACTGACGACGGCTCGGCCGGTGCGAAGGGGCGGGTTACTGATGCGTTGCCCGCTGCGATCGAACGGATCAACGCTGAGGTCGTGTACGCGTGCGGGCCGATGGCGATGCTGAAAGTGGTAGGCGACATCGCACGTGCGCATGCGATCCACGCGCAGGTGGCAGTCGAGGAGTCGATGGCCTGCGGGATCGGTGTCTGTATGACCTGTGTACTTCCGGTCCGTGGCGACGACGGCAAGTCACGCTTCGTCCGCTCCTGCGTGGACGGTCCGGTGTTCGACGCTGACAAGGTTCGCTGGGACGACGTGGGCCGGTTGCCCTGGGACTTGGTCGGCGCGGACGCGATGGGAGGTGGACACTAAGTGACGGACATGACGGCGCGACTCGGCCCGCTGACCCTGCCGAATCCAGTGCTGACCGCCTCGGGCTGTGCGGCGGCCGGACGTGAACTGCACCAGTTCTTCGACGTCTCCGAGTTGGGCGCCGTCGTCACCAAGTCGATCATGCTACGGCCGCGGTCTGGGCGGCCGACGCCGCGAATGGCCGAGACCCCGAGCGGGATGCTCAACTCGATCGGCCTACAGGGGCCGGGCATCGACTCGTTCCTGGCGAACGACCTGGCCTGGCTGGCCGAGCACGGCGCGCGGACTGTCGTCTCTATCGCCGGCGGGCACACCGACGAATACGTCGAGCTGGCACACAAACTGGCGGGCAACCCGGCCGTCTCGGCAATCGAGGTCAACATCTCCTGCCCGAATGTCGAGAGCCGCGGGCAGGTGTTCGCGTGCGATGCGAGCGCCTCCTCGCGGGTGATCGGGGCGGTGCGGCGGGCCGCCGACCCGCGACAGCCCGTCTTCGCCAAACTCTCCCCGGACGTCACCGACATCACCCACATCGCGCGCGCCTGCGCCGACGCGGGCGCCGACGGCTTCTCGCTCATCAATACGTTGCTGGGCATGGTGATCGACACCGACACAATGCAACCCGTGCTCGGCGGGACCACCGGTGGACTGTCCGGGCCGGCCATCCGCCCAGTCGCCGTCCGCTGCGTGTGGCAGGTGAACAAAGCGCTGCCACATCTGCCGATTCTCGGGATGGGCGGCATCCGCTCGGGCCTGGACGCGCTGCAGTTCATCCTCGCAGGGGCGTCGGCGGTCTCGGTTGGAACCGCCGTCTTCGGTGACCCGATGGCTCCGGTCCGGGTGTTGGTAGAACTTGAGGCGGCGTTGGCCGAACGTGGTTTCGCCAGCCTGGCCGACGCGGTCGGACACGCCCACCGCGACCCGGCCAGCCGGCCGGTTCCCGCCGCGGAGGCGGCAGCGATTACCTACGGAGCAAGCCAGTGACGACGACCCCATTCGGCGCACGACTGGACGCCGCGGTGACCGCCCGCGGCCCGCTGTGCGTGGGCGTCGACCCGCACCCCGCGCTGCTGGAAGCCTGGGGCCTGCCAGATGATGCGAGCGGGCTGGCAGCGTTCGCCGACACGTGCGTGGAGGCCTTCGGGACGCAGGCCGCGCTGGTCAAGCCGCAGTCGGCGTTCTTCGAGGCCTACGGCGCAGCCGGGATCGCGGTGTTGGAAAGGACCGTCGCCGCCTTCCGTGCGGCCGGCGCGCTGGTGGTCCTGGACGTCAAGCGCGGGGACATCGGTTCGACGATGACGTCCTACGCCCGCGCGTACCTCGATCCCGCAGCACCATTGGCCAGCGACGCGATCACGCTCAGCCCTTACCTGGGTGTCGGCTCGCTCGACCCGGCGTTCGAGTTGTGCGAGCGGCACGGCACGGGTGCGTTCGTGATCGCGCTGACCTCGAACACGCAGGGGCCGCAGGTGCAGCATGCGCGGGCCGCTGACGGGCGCACGGTGGCTCAGGTAGTGATCGACGAGTTGGCCGAGCGCAACCGAGGTGCGCAGCCGTTCGGTTCGCTCGGCGTGGTCGTCGGTGCCACCATCGGTGACTCGGTCGCGCGGCTGGACGGGCTCAACGGCCCGTTTCTCGTGCCCGGAATCGGTGCGCAGGGAGGTACGGCCGAGGACGTGCGGCGCATTTTCGGGGTGGCGCTGCCGGCGGTGGTGCCGAGCGTCTCGCGTGGTGTGTTGCGTCACGGCCCGACCGTCGCCGATCTACGCGCAGCGGTCCAAAAGCAGGTCGAAGAGTTCGCTTTCCTACGCGATTGACCTTCGTGACCAGGACGTGCTGCTGAGACATCGGACCGATCTGCGCGCGAATGCCCGTCCGAGCCCGTATGGTTCTCCTGGGCTGTGGCCCAAGTTCCACCTCATGCAGATCACCGACTCCACTTACTCCCCACAGGGAAGGTTCCACCGTGACCCAGACTGTTGCTCTCAGCGCCGTGACCAAGGCTGCGCGAGACATCATCGACAACGGCTACGCCGTCGTGAAGCTCAGCGAACTCGACGCCACCCGGCTGAGCACCGCGATCTCCACCGCCGTCGACTTCTTCCAGCGTCCGGAGCAGGACAAGCGCGCGCACGCCAGCGACGATTTCAACTACGGTTTCCGCCCGTTCGGCATCGAGTACTCGATCTCTGCCGACCGCCCGGACATGAACGAGTGCTTCACACTATGGGCGGACCGTCTGGACAAGATCCCCGCGGCCGACCGGATCAGTGACCTGACTGGTGCGTTCCTCGGCTGGCGCGATGCCCTGGCTCCACTGGTGAGGGACATTCTGGACGAGGTGGCGCAGACGTTCGGGACCGATGCCGCACCGGAGTTCGAAAATGCGTCGTACCTGCAGATCAACTATTGCCTCCGGGCCCCGCTCGAGCGGGATCTGCTGCAGGATCGGCACGAGGACGGCCACATGGTCACGGTGCTGCACGCGACCGCACCCGGTCTGGAGATCTACGCCAACGGCCAGGTGTTGCCGATGCTGCCGGATGCGGACGAGATCGTGATCATGCCCGGTTCGGTGCTCACGCTGTTGTCCGGCGGCAAGGTTCCGCCGCTGTACCACCAGGTGCGCAATCACAGTCTGGACGATCGGCAGTCGCTGATGTACTTCGTCAACCCGGTTCTGGACGAGCCGCTCTACGGCTGGCTCGACGCCGACACGAGCGCACGGGAGGACATTCGCGAACACGTCAAGAACGCGCCGAAGATGTTCGGCCTACCGCAGGTGGAGGCGCTGTAACTAGCGGGTGATCTCGTCCAGTTCGGCGAGGTCCTCCAGGCTTGGCTGCCAGGTACCGGCGGCGACGTTCGCGGTGACCTGGGCCGCCGAGGTTGCACCCGCGATCACGCTGGCGACGGCCGGCTGCGCGGCGAGCCCACCGATCGCCACATCCAGTAGGGCGATTGAACGTGACATGGCGAATGCCTCCAGGCCCTCGAGCACATCGAAGGTCTCATCGGTCAATACCGACTCGCGTCCCCAGGCCTTGATGCGGCTGCCGTCCGGCGCTGGCTCGCCACGGTGATACTTGCCGGTGAGCAATCCGGAGGCGAGCGGGAAGAAGGGCAACAGGCCGATGCCGTACTGCTCCAACGCCGGTACCAGATCGTCCTCGACGTCGCGTTCGAGCCAGCTGTACTCGTTCTGCGCGCTGACGAACCGCTCGTAGCCACGGGTGCGCGAAGTCCACTCGGCGTCAGCCACTTGCCAGCCGCTGAAATTGGACGAACCGAGGTAACGAATCTTGCCCTCATGCACCAGATCGTCCAATGCTGAAAGGGTTTCCTCGATCGGCGTCAGGGGATCGGGGCGGTGCAGTTGGTATAGGTCGATCCAGTCGGTCCGCAGCCGTCGCAGCGAGGATTCGACCGCGCGGCGGATGTAACGCCGCGACCCGCGCGCGCCCCAGTCTTGGCCGTTGCTCAGCCCGCGATTACGGACGTCGCTACCGAACTTGGTTGCGAATATGACGTCGTTTCGCTGTCCGGCCAGCAACTCGCCCAGCCGTTCCTCGGACGTGCCGTAGGAATCGGACGTGTCGAACAGCGTGATGCCGGCGTCCAACGCAGCGGTAATGACCTCGCGGCTCTGATCGAGATCCAGCTTCATGCCGAGGTTGTTGGTGCCCAACCCGACGACGGACACAACCAATCCCGACGATCCGAGGCGACGAAACTCCATGTAACCAACCCTACTGATCCGAAGCGGTAGCGGCATCCTGCCCGAGTGGCGCCGGCCCACACGCCCACGTCAGCCGACCAAGATCCGGTGGCTGAGCAAAGCCGATTGCCGATTACAGTGATGAGTTGTGCTGACCGTACGAGGGCTTCGGAAGAGTTTCCCGTCAGCACGGCGGGCCACCCCCGCCACGGTCGCGATCGATCGTCTTGACCTCGACGTGCCGACCGGCTCGTTTGCGAGCGTGCTGGGGCCGTCCGGCTCGGGGAAGACGACGCTGCTGCGGTGCATCGCCGGCTTCGAACGACCGGACGAGGGTGTTATCACCTTGCAGGACAGGGAATTGGTCTCGCCGAATACGTTCCTGCGTCCGCACTTGCGCGGTGTCGGCATCGTTCCGCAGGAGGGAGCGCTCTTGCCGCACCTGACCGTCGCCCAGAACATCGGGTTCGGCCTTGTGAAGGACCGTCGGCACGGTCGAGACGCACGCGTGGCCGAACTGCTCACGTTGGTGGGTCTGGAAGGGCTGGGGGAGCGCCGTCCTGATCAGCTCTCCGGCGGACAGCAGCAACGGGTTGCCCTGGCCCGCGCATTGGCTCCCGAACCGGAATTGATCCTGCTGGACGAGCCGTTCTCCGGGTTGGATGCGCAGTTGCGGGTGGAGTTGCGTGAAGAGGTCCGCGACTTGCTCAGGGGTGTCGGGTCAACGGCATTGTTGGTGACGCATGACCAAGGCGAAGCGATGTCGCTGTCCGAACATCTGATCGTGATGAGGCAGGGCAGAGTGGTGGCTGCCGGCGACCCGCACGCCGTCTATGAGCGGCCCACCGATGTGGAGCTGGGTCGGTTCCTGGGTGAGGCACTGATCGTTTCCGGCCAGATCGTTCACGATCGCGACGGCGTGCGGGTCATATGCGCGCTCGGCCGGCTGGAGGTCGGGAACTGGCACGGCGCGGACGGTGACTGCCGGGTGCTGATCCGCCCTGAGCAGATCGGTGTGCGGGTGACGTCGGATGCAGCGCAACCGGGAGCGATCTTCGGCACCATCAGGTCCCATTCGTACTTCGGCCACGATGCGCTGATGCGCATCGACGTTCCGGGCGTAACCCAACCGATCTCGGTTCGCGTGTCCGGACAACGTACCTACCACGTGGGCGATCAGGCGCTGTTGGAGGTCACACAACCGGTCTCCACCTACCAGAGTTGAGTACACCGAGGCAAATAATTAGGTAAGCCTTACCTTGGTGTTATGGTGCTAAGCGTTCATTGCACCTCTCGGAAGGTTGGTCGGATGAAGCTCGGAAATCCTCGGCGGGCAGTGGTCGTCGCGCTCACCCTCGGGCTGGCGGTGTCACTGGCGGCGTGTGGCAGCAGTTCGGGTGGCAACGATGCGGGGGGTGCGACGCTCACCGTCTACACCGACCAGCATGCGGATCTCGTGAAGGCCCTGACCGACCAATATTCCAAGCAGACCGGCGTCAAATTCAAGATCCAGAACAGCGCCACAGTCGGGCAGATCCAGGCCGAGGGACGCGCAAGTCGGGCAGACATCTTCCTGTCCGAGGATCCGACATCCGTTGCCGAGTTGGGCGCCGCAGGGCTGCTCAGCACGGTCGAGAAGTCGACGCTGGACCAGGTGCGACCCGGGCTTAGTTCCGGCAAGGGCTTGTGGGTGGCCTACGCCGCCCGCAGTCGCGTGCTGTACTACAACCCGAAGCTGATCTCGGCCGATCAGCTTCCGGCGAACCTTGCGGACATCATCGAACCGCAGTACAAGGGTAAGTTCGCTTGGGCGCCTTCGGGTGCTTTCGTGGCGACCACGCAGTATCTGATTTCCACCGAAGGCGAGGCCAAGACCAAGACCTTCCTGGAGGGCATCAAAGCCAACGGAGTGAACGAGCAGACCAACGGCAACGTCCGCGACACCGTCGAAGCGGGAAAGCACGCCATGGGTTTGTCGAACCATTACTACTGGTGGGTGCTGGCCGCGCAGAAGGGCGGGCCGGACAAGCTCACCTCGAAGATTTACCACTTCCCGTCCGTGGATGCGGGCAACCTCATCCTGTCCTCCGGCGCCGGAATCCTGAAGGCGAGTAAGCACCAGGACCAGGACCAGAAGTTTCTGGCATGGCTCACCTCGAAGGATAGCGGGCAGAAACTGATCGCGACGGCCTCTGCGGACGTGTCCGAAGCTCAGTACCCGGTCGCGCCGGGTGTCTCGAGCGCGATCGCAGGTGACCTGAGCGAGATCAAGTCTCCGCAGTTCGACATGGACGAACTCGCGAACGCCGAGCAGGCCGAGGATCTTCTCAAGCAGTTGGGGATGTCCAGCGGATGAGTCGGCGCCGCCACCGCGGTGCGCGGTCGGTGATCGCGTTCAGCGCGATCGCCGTCGCAGGTGTGTCCCTGGTGCCGGTGGGCTACCTGTTCCTGACTGGAATTTCACTGCAGGACATCCGCAAGCAGTTCCGTTACCCGGCTACGGGCGCGGCGTTGCTGCAAACGATCGAACTGACGGTCCTGATCAGTGTGCTGACGGTGGTGCTCGGCGTCGGGTGCGCGCTGCTCGTGGCTCGCACGACATTGCCGTTCCCGCGACTGTTCACAGTTCTGTTCGCACTGCCGCTTGCCGTTCCCGGTTTCGTCAGCGCCTACGCGGACTATTCGACCGAGCTCACCTACGCTCCGAAGCTCGGGGTAGTCACTAGTTTTGGCGGTGCGTCGCTGATCATGGCGCTCACGCTCTACCCGTACGTATTCCTGCCGTGCGTCGTCGCACTGCGCACCGTCGACCCGGCCCTGGAGGAGGTCGTCGCCAGTTTGCGACCACGTCGGGTCAGCGTGCTGTGGCGGGTGATCCTCCCGGCGTTACGCCCGGCGATCGCGGCCGGTGTGCTTATCGTCGCTCTGCACGTGCTGGCCGAATACGGCGGCATGGTGCAACTTGAGCGCAGCACCCTCACGACGAAGATCATGGCCGAGATGCTCGACTACGGTGACTATCGCTCGGCCAGGTCGCTGTCGGTGCTGCTCATGGTGCTGTCGATCGCCGTGCTGCTCGCGACTCGCTTGCTGACCGGGCCCAGCCGACTGAACTACGTCACCCATGGATCTACTCGGCCACCCCAGCGGGCATCACTCGGACGTCTGCGGATCCCGACGATTGCTGTCGGGCTGGCAGTACCCCTGGCGGCGATCGGACCAACTGCGTTGATGACCTTGCGTGGGCTCACCAACAGCGACCGCAAGGTCTCGGTGGATTGGAGCACGGTCGGCCGCGCATCGTCGACCACGCTCGGCTACGCAGTCGCGGCGGCCCTTGTCGCTACCGCGGTCGCGCTGCCGGTCAGTTGGTGGGTCAATCGTCGGCCGTCGTTCGCATCGAACCTCACCGAGCGCACCGTCTGGGTCGCGCACGCCATTCCCAGCGCCATTCTCGCGCTCGCGCTGGTCTATCTCGCGATTCGGCTGGTCCCCGCGCTGTACAAGACCTCGACCGTGCTCATCGCTGCATACGTGATCTTGTTCCTGCCCCTCGCCGTGGCTTACCAGCGTGTCGGCCTCGGTGCGACCCGTCGCAGCTACGACGAGATCGCCGCATCGCTCGGTGCCAGACCCGGCCGGACCTTCTTTCGGATCACGCTGCCGCTGGCGCTACCGGGGTTCATCGCTGGCGCGTTGCTGGTCGGGCTTGACGTGAGCAAGGAACTGACCACGACACTGATCCTGATCCCGTACAACGCGAAGACGCTGTCCACACAACTCTGGGCCACCACCAACGGTGAATCACTCGATTTCACCGCCGCCGCACCCTACGCCGCGATGCTTGTTCTGCTCGGCATTCCACCGGTGTATTTGCTCGTTCGGCACGTGCTCCGCCAGGTGGACGTGGCGCCGGACGCGATCACCCCCAGCCGCGCAGACAAGCGGCCACGTGCGGTTCAGCCACCGCTTCAAACCGCCGATTTCTAGCCGGCGGAGCAATGACGGTCCCGACTGAACCCGGGGCTACAACGCGCGGATGATGTCTTCCACGCGGTCCTTGGCATCGCCGAACAGCATCTGAGTGTTCTCGCGGAAGAACAACGGGTTCTGCACCCCTGCGTAGCCGGTGGCCATCGAACGTTTGAAGACGATGACGTTCTGCGCCTGCCACACGTGCAATACCGGCATGCCTGCGATCGGACTGGACGGGTCCTCGGCGGCGGCCGGGTTCACCGTGTCGTTTGCGCCGATGACGAGCACCACAGATGTGGACGCGAAGTCGTCGTTGATCTCGTCCATCTCCAGGACGATGTCGTAGGGCACCTTCGCCTCGGCGAGCAGCACATTCATGTGGCCCGGCAGTCGGCCGGCGACGGGGTGGATGCCGAAGCGGACCTCGATGCCGCGCTCACGCAGTTTGCGGGTCAATTCGGCGACCGGGTACTGCGCCTGCGCCACCGCCATCCCGTAGCCGGGTGTGATGATCACCGAGGTGGCGTCCTTGAGCAATTCGGCGCAGTCGGCCGCGGTGATCTCACGGTGCTCGCCGTAGTCGGTGTCATCGCTGGTCGCGCCCTCGTTGCCGAAGCCGCCGGCGATCACCGAGATGAACGAGCGGTTCATGCCGACGCACATGATGTAGGACAGGTACGCACCGGAGGAACCGACCAGTGCGCCGGTGATGATCAGTAGGTTGTTGTCCAGCAGGAAACCTGACGCCGCCGCTGCCCAGCCCGAGTAGCTGTTCAACATCGAGATGACGACGGGCATGTCGCCGCCACCGATAGAGGCCACCAGGTGCCAGCCGAGTGCGAGCGCCACCACCGTCACAGCGATGAGCAGGGCCAGGTTCGGATGGATGACGAAGGCGACGGTCAGTGCGAGGAACGCGACCAATGCGCCGAGGTTGAGCAGGTTTCGGCCCGGCAACATCAGCGGATTGGACTTCATCCGCGTCGACAACTTCAGGTAGGCGACGATCGAACCGGTCAAGGTGACCGCACCGATGAACACACCGATGAACACCTCGGCGTGGTGGATGCGCAGCAGACCGCCGACGAACTCTTCCGGGTGCCCGCCCTTGGCCTCAACCTCGTAGTAGCCGTCCCAGCCGACCAGGACCGCGGCCGCACCGACGAAGCTGTGCAGCATCGCGATCAGCTCGGGCATCTTGGTCATCTCGACCCGTAGCGCCAGCCGGGTGCCGATTGCCGCGCCGACGGCGAACGCGATGAGCAGTAGGGCAACCCCCGACCCAACCAGCCCATCCGGCCAGCCGGAGGGGCCAGTGATCGCGTAAGCGACCGTCGCTATGAGCGCGATTACCATGCCGGCGATGCCGTAGACGACGCCCGACTTGGCGCTCTCGTGCTTGGACAACCCGGCCAGGCTCAGAATGAACGCCAGGGCAGCGACGATGTAGGCCGCCTGCGCGGCGGTAGTAGCAGTCATGTCAGCTCAGCTTCTCGTGAACATGCGAAGCATGCGGCGGGTGACGGTGAAGCCGCCGACGACGTTGATTCCGGCCACCAGAATCGCGACGAAGGCGAGGGCGGTCATCGTGGTGTCGCCGTGTCCGATCTGCAGCAACGCGCCGACGACGATGATGCCCGAGATCGCGTTCGTCACCGAGAGCAGCGGGGTGTGCAGCGCATGGTGCACATTGCCGATGACGTAGTAGCCGATGACGATGGCCAGCGCGAATACGAAG
>JBDTDN010000105.1:0-13422 GCA_039923055.1 Jatrophihabitantaceae bacterium | reverse complement strand
CCAGCGGAAGAACTCGGCCGCGTAGGTCACTTCGCCGCGGGCATCGGACAGCGACTTGCCCATCTCCAACGACATCAGGAACGCGATCTGCTCACGCCGGGCGATCATCAACTCGAACGCCTTACGCAGTACCTCGCCACGCTCGCGCGGCGCGGTCGCCGCCCACCCCGGCTGCGCGTGATCGGCCGCACCCAACGCCCGGTCCAGGTCGTCCAACCCGGCCCGCGGCACGTGAGCGATCACCGCGCCGGTCGAGGGGTCCAGCACCTCGAAGCTGCCGGCTGACCCGTCCACCCATTCGCCAGCGACGAACAGTTGGGTCGGCGTACCGATTGGCAGGTTCATTGGTGCACCATCGCATCCTCGAGAATGTCCAGTCCTTCGTGCAGGAGATCATCGCCGATAACCAGCGGTGGCAGGAAGCGCAGCACGTTGCCGTAGGTCCCAGCCGTCAGGGTGATCAGTCCCTGCCGATGGCAGGCGGCGGACACCGCCGTGGCCAGCGCCGGGTTCGGGGTCTTCACAGCATCGGCCACCAGTTCGACGGCCAGCATGGCGCCACGGCCGCGGACGTCACCGATAGCCGGATACTTCGAGGCCAGCGCTTGCAACCGGGGCAGCATCACCGACTCGATCCGCCGGGCCGCGCCGCACAGATCCTCCACCCGCATCGTCTCGATCGCCGCCACCGCCGCCGCGCACGCCACCGGATTTCCGCCGTACGTCCCGCCCAACCCGCCGGCATGCACCGCGTCCATCAGTTCGGCCCGGCCGGTGACCGCCGCCAGCGGCAGCCCGCCGGCAATGCCTTTCGCGGTCGTGATCAGGTCTGGCACGACGCCTTCGAACTCGCACGCGAACCAGTCACCGGTACGGCAGAATCCGGATTGAATCTCGTCGGCGACGAACACGATTCCGTGCTCACGGCACCATTGTGCGACACGGGCAAGAAACCCAGGTGCAGGCACGATGAAGCCACCTTCGCCCTGGATCGGCTCGATGATCACTGCAGCCGTGTTCTGCTCACCGACCTGCGCATGCACCAGCGCGACGAACTGCTCGAAAGCTTCGGCGGCGCAGTTGGCCGCGCCAGTCGGCCAGCGGTACGGGTAGGCCATTGGCACCCGGTAGATCTCCGACGCGAACGGACCAAAGCCTTGTTTGTACGGCATGTTCTTGGCGGTCAGCGCCATCGTCAGGTTCGTCCGGCCGTGGTAGGCGTGATCGAAGGCGACCACGGCCTGGCGCCCGGTTGCGACCCGCGCGATCTTGACGGCGTTCTCCACCGCTTCGGCGCCGGAATTGAACAAGGCCGACCGCTTCTCGTGCGTGCCGGGCGTCAGTTCGTTCAGCAACTCGGCGACCGCGACATACTGCTCGTACGGCGTCACCATGAAACAGGTGTGCGTGAAATCAGCGACCTGACGCTGCACGGCCTCGACGACCCGTGGCGCGGCGTTGCCCACCGTCGTCACCGCGATCCCAGAGCCGAAGTCGATCAGCTGGTTCCCATCGACGTCCACCACGATGCCGCCACCGGCCCGCTCGACGTACACCGGCAATGTGGTCCCGACTCCGGAGGCCACCGCCGCCACCTTGCGTGCATGCAGGGCGACAGACATCGGGCCCGGAATGGCCGTCTTCAGCAGACGACATTGTTCGATACGCACCGGATCCTCCATGTCAGTTCGCACTGCTCAGAAGCCGATGTTGTGCATGACGTGTTTGATCCGGGTGTAGTCCTCCATGCCGTAGAGGGACAGGTCCTTGCCGTAGCCGGAGTGTTTGAACCCACCATGCGGCATCTCGGCCACCAGCGGGATGTGGCAGTTCACCCAGACACAGCCGAAGTCCAGCCGTCGGGAAACCCGCATCGCCCGGCCGTGGTCCTTCGTCCAGACCGAGGACGCCAGACCGAACTCGACGTCGTTCGCCCAGCGCACCGCCTCGTCCTCGTCGGTGAACTGCTGCACAGTGATGACCGGGCCGAACACCTCGTTCTGGATCGCCTCGTCATCCTGGCGCATGCCGGCGACAACGGTCGGTGACCAGAAATAGCCGCGCTCGCCCTGCCGCGACCCGCCGGCCAGCAGTTGGGCATGATCGGGCAGTCGTTCCAGTAGCCCGCCGACCCGGTCGAGTTGCGCGGCGTTGTTCAACGGGCCGTAGAGCACATCCTCGTCATCGGGCATGCCGGTCTTCGTCGCGCGCGCCTGCTCGGCCAGCGCAGCGGCGAACTCGTCCGCGATCGGTGGCGCGACAAGCACCCGGGTCGCGGCCGTGCAGTCCTGCCCGGCATTGAAATAGCCCGCGATGGCGATGTTCTCCGCCGCGTTGGCGATGTCCGCATCGTCGAACACGATCACCGGTGCCTTACCGCCCAACTCCAGGTGGGTGCGCTTGAGATCCTTCGCGGCAGTGGAGGCGACCTCGTAGCCGGCGCGCGTCGAGCCGGTGATCGACACCATCGCCGGCGTCTTGTGCGCGACGATCGCCCGGCCGGTGTCACGGTCGCCGCACACCACGTTGAACACGCCCGGCGGCAAGAACTCCGCGGCGATCTCGGCCATCAGCACGGAGGTGACGGGGGTGGTGTCCGATGGCTTGAGGACCACGCAGTTACCGGCTGCCAGCGCGGGGGCGACCTTCCAGACCGCCATCATCATCGGGTAGTTCCACGGCGCGATCTGTCCGATGACGCCGACCGGCTCGCGGCGGATGTAGGACGTGTGTCCCGCCAGGTATTCCCCTGCGCTGCGACCTTCGAGCATCCGCGCTGCGCCAGCGAAGAAGCGGAGTTGGTCCAGGGCAGGCGGCAGCTCCTCGGTGCGGGTCAACCCGATCGGCTTGCCAGTGTTCTGGCACTCGGCCGCGATCATCTGTTCGGCGCGCGACTCCAGTGCGTCGGCGAACTTCAGCAGCGCCCGCTGCCGTTCGGACGGGGTCGTGTCACGCCAGCTCTGGAAGGCTGTCGACGCTGCGCGGTAGGCCTGGTCGACGTCGGCTTCGCCGGACACTGGCGCCGACCCGAACGCCTGGCCGCTGGTCGGGTCGATCAGGTCGCTACGTCGCCCGTCAGCTGCATCACGCGACTCGCCGTTGATGAAGTTCTGGACGTTCCGGGTCATTGCTGCACCAGTCGCCAACGAGATGTCGCTCATGCCGCACGCTCCCCGAACTCGCTCATTGCTCCACCGTAACGGCCCGAACGGGCGGACGGTTCCTGGTACACGTAGCTGCGGATACCCACTGAATTGGATCAGATCCACCCCAAACCCTGGCCAGACCTGATATACCCAACATAAGGTGATCGTTAGGTCGGCTAACTTGTAACACGTTCCAGTTCGGGTACGGCGATTCCGAAGGCGGGTGGCGACGACGTGAGCGGGATCGACCCGGCGCAGAGCCGTGGCGGATCCGAGCTGGAGTGGGTCGCCGCACGTGCAGCTGCGCAAATGGGCACAGAGAACTTCCCGGTCGCACTGCGCATGCTGCCACGCCGCCCACGCACGCACCTGGCCCGGGTGTACGCGTTCGCGCGGTTCGTGGACGACGTAGGTGATGAGGCTTCCGGTGATCGACTGGCATTGCTGGATCTCATCGAACGGGACGTGCGAGCGCTTTGGGGTGGTGAGCCGACGCTGGGCCCGGTACTGGGGCTGCGTTCGGTCCTTGACGACTGCTCGCTACCGATCGAACCGCTGTTGGATCTTATCGAGGCGAACCGGATCGATCAGCGCACCATGGGCTACGACACGATCGACGAGCTGCTCGGCTACTGCCGTCTGTCCGCGGCGCCGGTCGGCCGGATCGTGCTGCAGATCGCCGGCGCAGTAACGCAGCGCAACGTCGCCGACTCGGACGCGGTGTGCGCGGCGCTGCAGATCCTCGAGCACTGCCAGGACGTGGACGAGGATGCCCATGCCGGTCGCATCTACCTGCCGCGCGCCGACCTTCGTCATGAGCAGGTGCGTGACGCGGACCTGCTCACGGGCGTGACCAATCCGGGGCTACGGCAGGTGATCGCGCTGAACGTCGACCGCGCCGAGGTACAGCTTGCGGCGGGCGCGGGATTGGTGGGTCGGCTCTCGGGCTGGGCGCGGTGTGCGGTGGGTGGCTACGTGGCCGGCGGGCTGGCGACTGTTGCCGCGCTGCGCCGGGCCGACTACGACGTCCTAGCCCACGAGATTCGTCCGTCCCGACTGCGCACGGCGACCTGCGCGCTCCGGCTGGTGGCACCGTGGTGAGCGCGAACAATTCGTCGGCGACGCAGGCCGCCTACCGCGAGTGTGAGCGGATCACCCGCGAACAGGCTCGGAACTTCGCCTGGGGGATTCGGCTGCTGCCCGAACCCAAGCGGACCGCGCTGTCTGCGGTGTACGCCCTCGCCCGGCGCATCGATGACATCGGCGACGGCACGTTACCGGCCGAGCAGAAGCTGTCCCTGCTGGCCAAGGCAAGGGTCGGCGCGACGAAACCGGCCGGCCGACCGGACGACGCGGTGCTGATCGCACTAGCCGATGCCGCCGACCGGCTGCCGATCCCGCTGGATGCGTTCGGCGACCTTATCGACGGCTGCGAGCAGGATGTCCGCGGCGCGAGCTACGACACCCTGGACGAGCTGATCGGTTACTGCCGCTGTGTCGCCGGCTCGATCGGGCGGCTGTCGCTGGGCGTGTTCGATCCGGACCTCACTGCGGCCGATGCGGCGCGGGCTTCGGAGCTGGCCGACGCGCTCGGGGTCGCTCTGCAGCTGACGAACATCCTGCGCGATATCCGCGAGGATCTCGGCACCGGCCGCGTCTACCTGCCCAAACAGGATCTGGCGCTGTTCGGCTGTGAGCTTGTGCTGCGCAGCGACGGCACGCTGGACCGGCAGGACGGGGCGCTCGCAGAGGTGATCCGGTTCGAGGCGGCGCGCGCCTGGGGCTGGTATGACCGCGGGCTGCAACTGCTGGAATTGCTCGATCGGCGCAGCGCCGCATGCTGCGCGGCGATGGCCGGCATCTACCGGGAGCTGCTCGGACGGATCGCGGCCGATCCCAGCCAGGTGATGACCGGGCGACTGTCGCTACGGACGCGCGACAAACTGCGGGTCGCCGGACGCTCGCTGGTAACGAGCGGTGGGCGCCATGGCTGAGTCAGCAGTGATCGTCGGGGGAGGTCTGGCTGGTATCGCCACCGCACTTCAACTTGCCGACGACGGCCGGGTCGTCACCCTGATCGAAGGGCGGCCACGACTGGGCGGTGCCGCTTTCTCGTTCCAGCGCGGGCAGTTGTCCATCGACAACGGTCAGCACGTGTTCCTACGCTGCTGCAGCGCCTACCGCACGCTGCTGGAGCGCATCGGCGCGACCGACCAGGTCACGCTGCAGGACCACCTGGACATCCCGGTCCTGCGGGCGGACGGTGTCCGGGCCCGCCTCGGCCGTGTACCCGGTGTGCCGGCGCCGCTGCATCTGACCACAGCCCTGGCCCGCTACGGGTTGCTCAGCCGTACGGACCGGATACGCGCGGTGCGGGGGGCGCTGGCGCTGCGACGGCTGAACCCGACCGACCTGTCGCTGGACGGGCAGAGCCTCGGCACGTTCCTGCGTCGGCACGGGCAGAACGACGCAACGATCGGTGCGCTCTGGGGCATCGTGGCCACGGCGACGCTCAACCAGCGGCCCGACACAGCCTCGCTCATGCTCGCGGCCAAGGTCTTCCGAACCGGCCTGCTCGATCGCGCCGGCGCCGCAGATGTCGGGTTCGCGCACGCTCCGCTGGGTGCGGTGCACTCGATCGCCGCGATGTCGGCGTTGCAGGATGCCGGTGTGGAAGTGCTACTGCGCCATCGCGTCGACCGGGTTGAACCGGGCGGGCTTGTGTGCGCCAGTACCCGCGATGGCCTCCGGCGATGGCGGGCCGACGCTGTCGTACTGGCGGTCCCGCCTGCGGCCGCGCTGGCGGTTGCACCCGCACTGCAGGACTCCCGGGCCGCCGCGGTCCGCGGACTCGGTACGACGCCGATCGTCAACGTCCACGTGGTGTACGACCGACAGGTCACCGACCTGCCGTTCGCCGCAGCCGTCGACTCACCGGTTCAGTGGGTGTTCGATCGGACCGAGAGTTCCGGCCTGCGCCGTACCCACCGGGCAGGGCAGTACCTCGCGGTCACCGTCTCAGCCGCGGATGACATCATCACCACCCCCAGCCGACTGCTGCAGCAGCAGTTCGTCACCGAGCTTGCTCGTCTGCTACCCGGCGCCGCCCGCGCGAACGTCCTGGACACCTTCGTCACCCGCGAGCCACGCGCCACGTTCGCTCAGACACCCGGCAGCGCCGCGATGCGCCCGGGCCCGGATCCCGGCCTGGACCGCGTCTGGCTGGCCGGGGCATGGACTGCCACCGGCTGGCCGGACACGATGGAGGGCGCCGTCCGTAGCGGTGTCGCTGCCGCACAGGCCGTGAAACCGCCGATCGCGAGACGCTCGACGAACGGGCGGCCCGCAGCGCTTGGAAACAGCCGCCACAGCGCCACTCACCGGGAAGGTGTCCGCCGATGACCAGTGCCGCTCCTGATCTGTTGACACGGGTGCGTTCCCTCGTCCTGCCGGCACTGCAGGCGGCGATCGCCACCCTCGAGGACGAACGGATGCGCCGGGTCGCCGCCTACCACCTCGGCTGGTGCGATGCCGACGGTCGACCCCTGGACACAGGCGGCGGCAAATCCATTCGACCGGCGCTGGCCGTGCTCTCCGCGCAGGCCGGTGGCGGCAGCGCAACCGACGGCGTCCCAGCGGCAACTGCCGTCGAACTGGTGCACAACTTCTCGCTACTGCACGACGACATCATGGATCGCGACGTCGAACGTCGGCACCGCCCGACCGGCTGGGTGGTCTTCGGCGACGGCCAGGCCATCCTGGCCGGCAACGCAATGCTGACAGTCGGGATCGAGGTTCTGGTTGCCTCCGGAGCCGCTGGCCGGCGTAGTTTGCCGTGCCTGCTGACCACCGTGCAGCGGCTGATCGGCGGCCAGTCCGAAGACCTCGCTCTGGAGGACCGGCCCAGCGTCGAACTCGATGAGGTCCTGCACATGGAGGCCGGCAAGACGGCGGCGCTGCTCGCCTGCTCGGCCTCGATCGGGGCGCTGGCCGTCGAGGCAGCACCGCAGGTCGTCGATGCGCTGGCCGCGTACGGCCATGCATTGGGGATGAGCTTTCAACTCGTCGACGACATCCTCGGGATCACCGGCGACGCGAGCGTGACTGGCAAGTCCGCGTCCTCGGACATCCGTGCCGGCAAGCGCAGCGCGCCGATCGTCGCAGCCTTGCGTGCCGGGGTTCCGGCCGCCGAACGGTTGAGCCGGTTGCTCGCAGCGGGCCCACCAGAGACCGACGGTGATGTCACCCACGCCCGCAAGCTGATCGAGGAGGCCGGTGGTTTGGACTGGGCCGCCCGCGAGGCCGATGCCTTTCTCGCGCAGGCGCTCGCCCACCTTGCGGGCGCGCCGATACCGGCACCGGTTGCGAGCGAACTTGCCGACCTGGCCCGCTACGTCGTGGAACGCGATCGATGAGGAAAACGTGGTGACAGCCCTGCAGGATTCGGACCTGCGCGAACAGGCCGAGACGGCGATCGGGCGCGCACAGTCGTATCTGCTGTCCCGTCAGGACACGGCCGGATGGTGGAAGGGCGAACTGCGCACCAACGTGACGATGGACGCTGAGGATCTGCTGCTGCGACAGTTCCTCGGGATTCTGCGGCCGGACGAGCTGGAGCAAACCGCCCGGTGGATCCGTTCGCAACAACGATCCGACGGCACCTGGGCGAACTTCTATGGCGGTCCCGGCGACATCTCCACCACCATCGAGGCGTACGCAGCGCTCCGACTGGCCGGGGACGGGATCGATGATCGGCACCTGGTGGCCGCGCGCGAGTTCATCCGGACCAACGGCGGCATCGAGGCCAGCCGGGTCTTCACCCGAATCTGGCTGGCGCTGTTCGGCGAATGGTCCTGGGACGCGCTTCCGGCGATGCCCCCGGAGCTGGTGCTGCTGCCCAAGCAGGTTCCGCTCAACGTGTACGACTGGGGCTGTTGGGCCCGGCAGACCGTCGTCCCGATCACCGTCGTCGCCACGCTACGGCCGGTGCGTCCACTGCCGTTCAGCCTGGCCGAACTGCGGACCGGCGCTCGGCCCTGCTCGGGCAAGTCTGGCCTGTTCGGCACGGCGTTCGGCCTGCTGGATCGCGGCCTGAAGCTCTACGAGAAGCTACCCGTACAGCCGGGGCGCTCGATCGCCTTCGGCCAGGCGGCGAAGTGGATCCTGGCCCGGCAGGAGTCCGACGGCGGCTGGGGCGGTATCCAGCCACCGTGGGTGTATTCCATCCTCGCGCTCCACCTGCTCGGCTACCCGCTCGATCACCCGGCACTCGTCCGCGCGGTCGACGGGCTGGAGGGATTTCTGGTTCGCGAGCAGACCCAGGACGGCCCGGTCCGGCGGCTGGAGGCGTGCCAGTCGCCGGTGTGGGACGCCTGCCTGGTATTGAATGCGTTGCTCGACTCCGGCGCGGCCGCCGATGACCCAGCGGTGGTGCGCGCAACGAAGTGGCTGCTCGATGAGCAGATCCACACCCGGGGCGACTGGTCGGCCCGGCGGCCGAACCTCGTCCCGGGCGGCTGGGCGTTCGAGTTCGCCAACGACGGCTATCCCGACATCGACGACACCGCCGAGGTCGTGCTGGCACTGCGGCGGATCGCCGATCGCGTCGTTCCGGGCACGGACAAGGCCGTCGAACTCGGCGTGGACTGGGTGATCGGCATGCAGTCCCGCGACGGTGGCTGGGGCGCCTTCGACGCCGACAACTCCCAGCGGCTCATCGAGAAACTGCCGTTCTGCGACTTCGGCGCCGTGATCGACCCGCCATCCGCGGACGTCACCGCGCATGCCGTCGAGATGCTGGCGCAGTGTGGTCATGCCGATCACCGGGCTACCCGTCGGGGCGTGCAGTGGTTGCTCAATGCACAGGAGCGGGACGGGGCGTGGTTCGGCCGATGGGGCGCGAACTACATCTACGGGACCGGTGCCGCCGTGCCGGCACTGATCGCGGCCGGCGTGCCACCTGAGACGCCCTCGGTCCGGCGGGCGGTGCAGTGGCTGGAACGGCACCAGAACCCGGACGGTGGTTGGGGTGAGGACCTGCGCTCCTACACCGACCCGGCCTGGCGCGGGCGTGGCACGTCTACCGCTTCGCAGACCGCCTGGGCGCTGCTGGCCCTGTTGGCGGTCGACGGCAGCACCGAGGCGGTCGCGCGGGGCATCGGCTGGCTGCTGGACACCCAACGCGTGGACGGTGGATGGGACGAGGACCTCTATACCGGCACGGGCTTTCCGGGCGACTTCTACATCAACTATGAGATGTACCGGCACGTGTTCCCGCTCAGTGCACTCGGCCGTTACGCGGCGTGTACTGACCGGAGCGAGGTGATCGGATGAGTGGGCTGGTCGTGGTGACCGCGCTGCGGACCGAATACGCGGCGCTGGCCGGACAGGTGCCCGGGGCGCGACTGCTGCGTTGCGGGATGGGGCCGGAGCGGGTCCGCTCCTGGCTGCCACGTCTGGGCGAGTTCACACCCGATGCCGTTGTCGTCGCCGGGGTGGCCGGTGGGCTCGATCCGTCGTTGCGACCAGGCGACGTGGTGGTCGCCACCGAGGTGCGTGATGAGCACGGCCGTATTGCACTGCGCGGTGCCGCACCGCTGGCGGCCGAGCTCCGGCGGATGGGGATGCGGGTGCGTACCGGGCCGATGCTCAGCTGCGACCACCTCGTCGGTGGCGCCACTGCCCGCGAACAGCTCGCGGCCACCGGTGCCTTGGCGGTCGATATGGAGTCCACGGCCATCGTGCGGGCCGCCGCCGGTGTTCCGGCGGCGGTCGTACGGGTCATCGTGGATACCGCCTTCAGCCCGGTGGCCCGGCTGGCCACGATTCCGGCCGGCGCGCGGGCCCTGCTGATCCTGCGTCGGTCCGGGCCCGCATTCGCCCGATGGGCCGGCCTGGTCGGCTCGCGCCGCGTGCTGCTGGCCGGGCCGCGGTCGTTCTGCGCGGGCGTCGAGCGAGCGATCGACATTGTCGAGCTGGCCCTGCAGCGGTACTCCCATCCGGTGTACGTGCGACGGCAGATCGTGCACAACGTCCACGTCATTGCCGACCTGCAGCGTCGGGGTGCGGCCTTCGTCGACGAGTTGGACCAGGTGCCCGACGGCGCGACCGTCGTCTTCTCCGCACACGGTGTGGCTCCGGCAGTACGCGAGGAAGCCTCCCGCCGGAGGTTGAACGTCATCGACGCCACCTGCCCGCTGGTGGCCAAGGTGCACAGCGAGGCGCGCCGGTTCGCCGCGCGGGGAGACAGCGTCCTGCTCATCGGTCACGCCGGGCACGATGAGAGCCAGGGCACCCTCGGTGAGGTGCCGGGCCGGATCACCCTGGTGCAGGACGCAGCCGAGGCTGAGCGCGTGAACGTCGAGGATGCGGACAAGGTTTCCGTGCTCATGCAGACCACGCTGGCGGTCGACGAGGCCGCGGACTCGCTGAATGTCCTGCGCCGCCGGTTCCCGCTGCTGCAGACCTCAACGACCGACGACATCTGCTATGCGACAACGAACCGGCAGTTGGCGGTGCGCGCGATCGCCTCGGAGTGCGACGTTCTGATCGTCGTCGGATCAGCGAACTCCTCCAACTCGCTTCGGCTCGTGGAGGTAGCCGAGCGCTGCGGCACGCCGGCGCACCTGATCGATGACGCCAGTGAGCTGCTGCCGCAATGGCTCGACGGTGTCGCGACCGTCGGTGTCACAGCTGGTGCATCCGCGCCACCGCACCTGGTCGACGAGTTGCTCGGTACTCTGCGCGCACTCGGGCCCGTCGATCTGCAGGAGCGAGCAGTGACCCAGGAGGACGTGACGTTCACGCTGCCACGATCGGTCGAACCACGACCGGGTGAGCCCACAACAAACGAGTCCGCAATAAGCGAGTCCGCAATAAGCGAGTCCACAACAGATGAGTCCAAGGAGGTTGCTGGCTGATGGCCATTCCACTGCGTCAAGGCGCGCGGATCGGTTTCTACCTTTTCTGGCAGAAGGTACGTCGCCGGGAGAAGTTCCCGCTGATCGTGGAGTTGGAGCCGCTGTACGCGTGCAACCTCAAGTGCAACGGCTGCGGCAAGATCCAGCAGCCACACGACGTACTCGCACGTCGAATGCCGGTCGAGCAGGCGGTGGCCGCGCTGGCCGAGTGCGGTGCACCGATGGTGTCGATCGCCGGCGGCGAGCCGCTGATGCACCCTCAGATCGACGTGATGGTGAACGAACTCGTCAAGGGTAAGAAGTACGTCTACCTGTGCACCAACGCCGAGCTCATCCGCAAGCGCTGGGACAGGTTCGACTTCAAGCCGTCACCGTATTTCTCCTTCGCGGTGCACATCGACGGCCTGCGCGAGCGACACGACGCCTCGGTGGCCAAGGAGGGTGTGTTCGACGAGGCCATTGCGGCGATCAAGTTCCTGAAGGACAAGGGTTTTCGCGTCACGACCAACTCGACGTTCTTCAATACCGATACCCCGCAGACGATCATCGACGTGATGAACTTCCTCAACGATGAGGTCAAGGTCGACTCGATGATGCTGTCGCCGGCCTATGCGTACGAGAAGGCGCCCGACCAGGATCACTTCCTCGGCGTAACCGAGACGCGTGAACTGTTCAGCAAGGCCTTCGCCGGCGGGAACCGCAAGCGGTGGCGTCTGAACCATTCGCCGCTGTTCCTGGACTTCCTGGAGGGCAAGGCCGACTTCCAGTGCACAGCCTGGGGAATCCCGTCCTACTCACTGCTGGGCTGGCAGAAGCCGTGTTACCTGATGGCCGACGGATATGTGCCGACCTACCGGGAATTGATCGAGACGACTGACTGGGACTCCTACGGCCGCGGAAAGGACGAGCGCTGCAACAACTGCATGGCGCACTGCGGGTACGAACCGACCGCGGTGCTGGCCACGATGGGATCGCTCAAGCAGAGCCTGCGTGCACTGCGGGAACAGGGCTGAGCAGCAATCTGGCTAGGCCCGATGGCGATGACGATCGCACGCACCGCGTGCGGCAGATCGACGGCCTGGGCCGGTTGCCCCGGTCGACTAGCGTCGCCGTAGTGACGACCGAGGCGATGCTGCCGACGCGGGAGGTACCAGGCGCGGACCTACCTGTGCGCGCGGCCCTAGCTGATGTCGTCTCGGCGGTGCGGGCGCGCGGTGTCGCTGTGCTCGTCGCACCGCCCGGCTCCGGCAAGACATCCCTGCTGCCACTGGCACTGGCCGACGAGGTGGACGGCTCGGTGCTGGTCGCCGAACCGCGGCGGATCGCCACCCGCGCCGCCGCCCGCCGGATGGCCGAGCTAATCGGCGAGCGGCCAGGTGAACGTGTCGGTTACTCGATGCGGGGCGAGCGTGTCGTGTCCGCCGCGACGCGCGTCGAGGTCGTCACTACCGGACTGCTGGTCCAGCGGATGCAGCGCGATCCGGAACTGGCGGGAGTCTCGGCGGTCGTGATCGACGAATGTCACGAGCGACACCTGGACTCCGACCTGGCGCTGGCGTTCTGCCTGGATGTCCGCGCGAACCTGCGCGAGGATCTATACCTGGTTGCGACGTCAGCAACGCCGGACGGGAGGATCGGCGGACTACTCGAGCACAACGGCATGTCCGCGACGGTCCTCACCGCGCCCGCGCAGGCGTTCGGGGTGAGCATCGTCTGGGCTGCGCCCGAGCGGCCGATACCGCTGCTGCGCGACTACCGGGTCGATCCTCGGCTGCTCGACCACGTCGCGGCCGTCGTCCGTCGCGCGCTGGTCGAGGCTGCGGGCGACGTGCTCGTGTTCGTCCCGGGGGAGGCCGAGATCGCCTTGCTCAGTCGCCAGCTGGGGAACGCCGTCGACGTCGTGCAACTGTTCGGTCGGCAGTCCACCGTCGATCAGGACCGCGCGCTGCGAGCAGGGACCCGGCGCCGCGTGGTGGTGTCGACAGCCGTTGCCGAGAGTTCGCTGACGGTGCCGGGCGTACGGATCGTCGTGGACGCCGGGCTCTCGCGGGAGCCCCGGTTCGATCACGCACGTGGGTTAGGCACGTTGGTGACGACGAAGGTGTCACGATCCTCGGCCGAACAGCGCGCTGGTCGGGCGGGCCGGGAGGCAGCCGGTGTCGTTTACCGGTGCTGGTCGCAGTCCGAACACGTCCACCTCGCCGACCACGCCGCGCCGGAGATTCACGTGGCTGATCTGAGCAGCTTCGCACTTGCGGTGGCCTCGTGGGGACGACCGCGCGGAACCGGCCTCGCCTGGCTCGACCCGCCGCCGGTCGCTGCGCTCGACGCCGCGGTGGAAGCTCTGCAGGCCGTGG
>JBDTDN010000104.1:0-2570 GCA_039923055.1 Jatrophihabitantaceae bacterium | reverse complement strand
CGGCGTGCTGCTGGTGCTGGCGGCGACCTTCGCCGCGTCGAAGATCGCGCAGAAGCACAGCGTGATCGACACCGCATGGGGTCTGCTGTTCGTCGCGATCGCCATCGCTTCGTTTCTCACCTCGTCCGGTCACGGTGACCCACTGCGGCGTTGGCTGCTGCTCGTCCTGCCGGTGTTGTGGGGCAGTCGCCTGGCCATCCACATTGGCCGGCGGACGATCGGCAAGGACGAGGATCCGCGGTACGAGGCGCTGCTCGCCAAGGCCAAAGGCAATACGGACCTGTATGCGCTGCGGATGGTCTACCTGCTGCAGGGCCTGCTGGCATTGCTCATCGCGGCGCCGGTGTCGGTCGGTGCGTTCGAGACCGGCGCGGTTGGGGTGCTGGCCTGGGTGGGTGTGGCGCTGTGGTGCGTCGGGGTGTTCTTCGAAGCGGTCGGTGATCACCAGATGGAGACGTTCCGCCGTGACCGCGCCAACAAGGGCAGGATCATCGACGTCGGGCTGTGGCGCTACACCCGGCACCCGAATTACTTCGGTGACGCCTGCATGTGGTGGGGGATCTTCCTGGTCGCGGCAGAGCGCTGGCCGGGCGTACTGACTATCGCTGCACCCATCGCGATGACACTGCTGCAGACCAAGGGTTCGGGCGCCCGCATCCTGGAGAAGCACATGGCGCAGCGGGACGGCTGGGCCGAGTATGCCGCGCGCACGAGCGCCTTCATTCCGCGCCCACCTACTCGTTGATCAGCTGAGGGTAGTGGTCGCCTGTGCACCACTACCCTCAGCTGATCAGTCCATCGCCCGAGCAGTCGCCGGTCCCTGGCGCTCCACATCGGCGGGCTGGGTCGGTGGCTACTCCCCGTACGAGCCGCGCAGCACACTGACGCCGCTGTAGGCGTAGTTCGGGGAGCCCGATGCAGTGCCGCTGGCGTCGACGTTCTGGACGCTCACCTCGATGTCGCTGAAGGTGGTCAGTAGGTTCGCAGGCACCGTCAGGGTGGCCGTGCCGTCGGTATCGATCCAGCCGACCGGTTGCATCCGGGTCCGTGCGGTGTCCGTCAGCCAGACCTCGTAACGCTGTGAGGATTCCAACTTCGGCAGTCCGGCCGCATTCATAGTCAGCTGCCCGCCGCCGAGCTTCGCGCTGGCTGGCACGGTGCCCTGCTGGAACGCTTGCAGGGCGACGGTGCGTCCGGCCGGCGAGCTCGAGTCCTGGTGAGTAGCCAGCGCGACACCACCGCCCCCGATCAGTAGCCCAGCAGCAGTAGCAGCAACCAGCCATCGGCCCCGACCCGCCCGATGGGACTGGCCTGGCGACGGGGCGGAGTCGGCTTCCTGCCGGATCTGCGTGAACATGCCGGACAGGTCTGGCAGCGAGGCCAGTGTCGTCGGTGTCGTCTGGGCCTGTGCGTGCCTGTCGAGGTGTGCGCTGGGGGCACTGGACTCCGTGGCCTCTGTCGCGTCGGAACGTCCGCGGGTCGGTGCGGGGCCGTCGAGGTGCTGCATGATCTCGGGCGCGAATCGACGGGCCGAGGTGAGCGAGGCGTGCGCGACGACTGCCGACACCAGTTCCTGCTGGCAGTCCACGCAGCCACGCAGGTGTGCTGCTGCGGTGAGCACGCTCTGCTGATCCGCCTCGCCGGACAGCAGTCGTGGAAGCTCGTCCGAGATGTGGGTACTCATTGGGTCCCCCGGGTGTTCTCCAGTAGGCCGGCCATCCGCTGCAGCCCGCGGGACGTTCGGGTCTTTACGGTGCCGAGCGGAACCTCTAGCGTGGTGGCGATCTCACTCTGCGTGTAGCCGCCGAAATAGGCCAATTCGATGACCGCGCGCTGCGGATCGGGCAGCAATTGCAGCGCCGTCCGCACCTCGTCGGCCCAGACCAGACGTTCAGCAACCTCGCGGCCGTCATCACCGCTGATCTCACGCATCGAGTCCAACGGTACGACCACGTCACGGCGCTTACGCAGGTGGTCGATGGCTCGCTTGCGTGCGATGCCCAATACCCACCCCCGCAGTGAGCGGTCCGGGTCGTAACGATCGTGAACCCGCCACACCTCGTAGAACACGCGCTGCATGACGTCTTCGATGTCCGGCTGCGGCACGTAACGCGACAGGTAGGACATCACCAGCGGTCCGAGGGTGCGATAGCACTCCTCCAGGGCCTCTGGCTGACCCTGGTTCAGACGTTCACCGATATCGGCGAGGGCGGCTTCCACATCACTCTCTTCGTAGACGAGCCTCGGATCGGTTCCCGATGGACCGAAATCAGTCCGCGCGGCCGGTCAGCTGTGGTCGCCGGTCCAGCATCCAGGATGTCCGAAGGGAGTTGGTAGGCGACGTCGGCGCGCCGATGGCCGGGGAGGCGAACCCGGATGGGATTCAGCGGCTGCTCGCTGCGGCGGACTGGGATGCCGACGCGGCCTGACTCGCGTCGGCTCATTGGCCGTCTGCGGCCCTGCACGTCTCAGCCGAGGGGACTGCCGGTCCAGCAGCCCATGATGACCGCGGCAATCGAGTACGCAAACGCAGCGCGGTTTTCGTAGAGCTTGGATTGCGGTTGTAAGCC
>JBDTDN010000103.1:0-3807 GCA_039923055.1 Jatrophihabitantaceae bacterium | reverse complement strand
GGATCTCGAGGAGGTTCTGGCCGAGCGCCTGGACGTCCTGCGCGCGCGGCGCGGCGCCAAGAGCGCCTGATTTCACCCCTTTGGGCGCCGCTTGAACGTGGCCTTCAACTGCTGGCCGCGATAGGTGAAGCCCCACTGCGTCACCCGGCCGAACGCTTCCCGGACGATCGCACCACTCATCTTGGATTCGCCCCGCTCGCGCTCGGCGAAGGTGATCGGCACTTCGAGTAGGCGGTAGCCGCCGCGGACGGCCCGCCAGGCCAGGTCGACCTGGAAGCAGTAGCCCTGCGAAGCGACCCCTCGATAGTCGATGCCTTCGAGTACCTCACGTTTGAACGCACGGTAGCCACCGGTCACATCGCGTAGTTCCAGACCCAGCGCCATCCGGGAGTAGTAGCTCCCACTGCGCGAAATGAGCTTGCGCGAAGTCGGCCAGTTCAGCACCTCGCCGCCAGGCACCCACCGCGAGCCAAGCACCAGGTCCGCGTTCGCCAGCCCCGCCAACAGGCGGGGCAACTGCTCGGGGGCGTGCTAGCCGTCGGCGTCCATCTGGACCAGTACGTCAAATCCCGCGTCCAGGCCCCAATCGAAGCCGGCGATGTATGCGGGCCCGAGCCCGTCCTTCTCGGCGCGGTGAATCACCTGGACCCGCGGGTCGGCATCGGCCATCGTGTCAGCCAGTTTCCCGGTGCCGTCGGGGCTGCCGTCATCGACAACAAGCACGTTCGCCGCAGGGACGCTCGCCAAGACCCGGCCGACGATGATTTCGATGTTCTCGACCTCGTTATAGGTGGGGATGATGACCAAGACGCGGCGGGCGGCGGCGTTTTCAGCGGCATCGGGATTGTGAGCGGTCACGTCGTCACCATTTCTTCGGGAGCCGGCGATGGCTCGGAACCACGTCTGTGTCGGCGCGGACGTCGCACCCACGTGATGGCTCCCAACGCACACAGCGCCAGGAAGTATTCAGGCCAACTGCCCAACCGGACGGCCAGCGTCAGGCTGGTCCGTGGCTGGATCGAGGCGATGATCGTATCGGCGGTGAACAGCGCACCTGATTGCTGGACGATATTGCCGTCCGGGTTGATCACCGCGGACTTGCCCGTCGTCGCCACCTGCAAGACGGTCCGACCTGTCTCTACGGCGCGAAGTTGACTCATAGCAAGCTGCTGGTAGGTCTCCGAGGTCGTCCCGAACGTGGCGTTGTTCGTCTGGACCACAAGCACCTGAGCACCGGCTACAACTGAGGATCGCACCAGCGAGTCGTAAGCGACCTCGAAGCAGATGACATCGCCGATCGGCACCGGCCCACCTTGCAAAAGGCCGTTGCCCTTGCCCGCGATCATGTCCTGGCTGACGGTCTTGGCATCGGAGCTGACCCACTCGGACGCTGCGCAACGGGATGTATTCGCCGAACGGAACGGGGTGCCGCTTGAGATACTGCGCTCCGGGACCACTGGTGGGTGACCAGAGGATGCCCGCGTTCCACCGCTTGTTGTCCGGCGCCTGCAAGATTGCACCGACGAGGATCGGTGCGCCGATAGCCTTCACGGTCTGGTCGATCGCCTCGTAGGCAACCGGATCGTTGAACGGGTCAACGTCGGACGCATTCTCCGGCCAGACCACCAGGTCCGGGCGCGCGACCGTGCCGGCATTGACCTCAGCGATGAGCTTGTCCGTCTGATCGATGTGGTCTGCGAGGACCTGACGGGCCCGTGTCTCCATGTCCAACCCGCGCTGGGGCACGTTGCCCTGGATCAGCGCGACCCGCAGCGTCTGATCGGTGGGAAGCTCATCGACCGACACCGGCAGTCCGACCAGGACGCCGACGACGGGGATGGCAACGAGGATCGCAAGCCCGGCGGCCAGCGGGCGCCACGTGAGCGGCCGGGCGTGTCGGACTGCGACGGCCAGCGCGCCGCCGGCGACAGCCACGCCGAACGAGACCAGGGGCGCACCGCCCAACGCCGCGAACCATCGCATCGGCGACTCGGCCTGGCTGAAGGCCAACCGCCCCCAGGGGAAGCCGCCGAACGGGAGCCGATCCCGTAGCGCTTCCTGCAGCACCCACGCCGTGCCGATCCAGACCGGCGCCGCGGGCAACCGCTGCACGATCGGCAGCACAGCGCCCAGCGCCGCACAGAACGCCGCCTCGCCGAGCGCGAGGATCAGCCACGGCACCGGCCCGACGTAGACGCCGGTCCAGTGCAGAAGCGGGGCGAAGAAGGCCAGGCCGTACAGCAGGCCCAGCCAGGCACCGCTACGGCAACGGCGACCGTCCACAGCCACCGACAGAGCAGCGACGCTGACGAACGCAGCGGGCCAGATCCCGAGCTGCGGGAATGCAGCCGCACCGACGAGCCCACCGAGCACTGCCACCACTGCCGCCCATCGGCGACGAAAGCCCGGGACGGACCGATGCGGCGGCATCGCACCAGTATCGCTGGCCTGCCGTACACGCCGCGCCCGCTTCTCAGCCACCGATGAGCCCGGCGTCGAATAGAGTCCGGCCCCGGTGCACCGTCAGCAGGCAGGTCGGCAGGTCTCGGCCGGGAGCGATGTCCGGCAAACCGGGAATCGCTACCCGTGGATCGGTGCTCCACCGGCTCACCCGGTCATCGGGGGCATCCACTACCAGTTCCCCCGCCTGCCAGATCGCGAATGTTGCACGTGCACCTGGGGCCAGGACGCCCTCGTCGTACCGGCGTGCCGCCCGCCAGCCGGCCCGGGAATGCGCCGTAAACGCCGCCCGGGGACTCAGTGCCGCCCCAGCGACTGTGGGGTAGGCCGCGGCTCGGATGGCGGCCCACGGCCCCAAGGCCGTGACCGGTGCATCCGACCCGAACGCGAGCGGCACCCCGGCGGCCGCGAGTTCGCTGAACCTGTTCAGACCCAGCGCCCGCTCCGAGCCGAGCCGAGTTGCGTACCTGCCGGTCGGACCACCCCACGCTGCGTCGAACGCGGGCTGCATGCTTGCCAGCAGCCCGGACGCCGCGAGCCGGCCGGGGTCTCGAACCATCTCGGCATGCTCGATGCGATGCCCCGCGCCACCGGCGCAGCCCGACTTGGCGGTAACCAGGTCGACTGCGTCCAGCACCTGGTCGACAGCCGCGTCCCCGATGGCGTGAAAGCCCGCCTGCAGTCCGGCCGCCGTGCACTCGGCCAAGTGTTCGGCGATGTCCTCGGTCGTCAGAAGCAGTTCGCCGAACGTCGCTGGCCGGTCGGCATACGACTCGTGCAGCGCTGCCGTATACGAGCCGAGCGAGCCATCGCAGAACAGGTCACCACCGGCTCCGACGGCACCGAGATCGCGCGCCGCATCGATCCCGAACAACTGCCCCCAGTAGGCGATGACCTCGGGCAGCGACTGATCGGCAACCAGGTCCAACAAGCCGGTCAGGTCCCGTTCGCTCGAGATCGACGGACCGGCCATCTCGTGGACGCATGCGATACCGAGCGAGGCCGCACGGGTCAGGGCAGCCCGCTGGGCGTCACGCAACTGGGCATCGCTCAGCCCCGCGATGGCAGCGCGCCGGACAGCATCGTGCGCGGCGCCGACCAACACGCCACCCGAACCTCCGACGCCCGGATCGGTCGCCGCACCGATGAGCACCGATGAGGCCACCGCCGAGTGCAGGTCGACGCGGGACAGGTAGACCGAGCCTCCGTAGGCAGCCCGGTCGAGCTCGAGGGTCGTGGGCGGTCGGCCCTCGGGCCAGTCGGACTCGTCCCACCCTGTGCCGTGGATCGGGCGGCCGCGGCCGGACCGGGCCGCTCGTTCGAGCAGTTGCAGCGCGGTCGCCAGCG
>JBDTDN010000102.1:0-3407 GCA_039923055.1 Jatrophihabitantaceae bacterium | reverse complement strand
CCCGCTCTATCTGACCGGCACCCTCGGCCAGACGACTGCGGTCACCGGGTTGCTGTTTTTCGCGTTGCCCGCGGCCATGGCTGTGCTCGCCCCGGTCGTCGGGGTGCTTAGCGATCGGGCTGGGCCGCGCGTCGTGATGCGCAGTGGCCTGGCCTTACTGGCCGTCTCCTGCCTGGCGCTCGGGTATTTCACGGATCAGGCCGACCGCAGCCTGCCGGTACTGTGCTGCCTTCTGGTCGCTATCGGCACCGGCGTCGCTCTGGTACAGACACCGTCGGCCACGGGGGCCACCCGTTCGTCCGCGGGGCAGACTGGGTCGGGGCTGGGATTGTTCAACATGCTGCGTTTCGGCGGCTCAGCATTTGGCGCTGCCTGGGTCGCTGTGCTCTATCCGCGCGGTTCCCTGCTGCTCCTGTTCGGGGGAGCCGCGCTCCTACTGGTCCTCGCACTCGCTATCAGCTTCGCCGGCCCTGACCCGTTGCTGGCTGCAACGACGCCGCACGAGGACGTTTCGCTATGAATGTCCGGCGCGAAACAGCGAGTGGGGAAGAGTGCACATATTCGCCGGGGCAGGTTGTGCACTGTCTGCATTTACAGCCGGCCCGGCCGCGACGAGTCTTGCGCACAGCTTGAGTGATCGATCGGCCTGCCCCGCACGGGCGCAGGCCACGTTACCGGTGCTCGCGTTGCGGGCCCGTCGGACGCGTGAGAGAAACGAGATGGTTATGCGCAAGCGAATTACGGTAACGCTCGCACTACCGGTTGTTGTTGCGATCGGGTTGTCGGCCTGCAGTTCAAGCAACGCTAACAACGGAAGCACCAGCGGACCCGGGAAGACGGTACAGGGCGCATCCGTGACCCTCACCATCAACGGCGAGCCGACCACGCTCGATCCACAGGCCCGCGACGACGGCAACCTGCGCGACGTAGACGACAACATCTTCGAGACCCTGCTGACCCGGTCTCCGGACGGCACCAAGCTGGAGCCCCTGCTGGCAACCAGTTCACCCAAACAGGTCAACCCGACGACCTGGGAGTTCCAGTTGCGCCAGGGCGTCAAGTTCACCGACGGCGAGGCATTCGATGCGGCCAGTGCCGTCTACAGCATCAAGCGGATCATCGACCCGAAGTACAACTCCGAACTGGCCTCCAGCGTAAGCACGATCGTCGATGCCAAGGCCGTCAGCCAGTACACGCTCGACGTGGTGACCAAAGCAGCAGACCCCGTCCTGCCTTCGCGCATGTACTTCATCTCGATGATGGCGCCCAATGCCAAGAACCCGGCGCAGACTCCGGTCGGTACCGGCCCGTACACACTGGCGACCTGGGCGAACGGTGACCACATCTCGTTGCAGGCGAACCCGGGCTACTGGGGCACGCAGCCGAGCATCACGAAGGTCACCTTCAACTACCCGCAGGAGTCGGGCACCCGACTCTCACAGCTTTTGGCCAACAGTACGGATCTGGTCACCAACCTGTTACCGACCGACGCCAAGTCCGTACCGCAACTGCTGGTGGCACCGGGCGACAACCACTCGCTGGTGATTCTCAACGCCGAGAGCGGGGTTACCGCCGACGTGCGAGTCCGACAGGCACTCAACTACGCGGTGAACACCCCTCTGCTGGCAAAGAGCATCTATGGCGGCTACGCGACGCCGGACTCCTGCCAGATCATGAGCCCCTCATGGTTCGGGTACAACACCAGCCTGAAGCCGTACAGCTACGACATGGACAAGGCCAAGCAACTGCTGCAGCAGGCCGGCGCGGTCGGTAAGACGATCACCCTTGTCGCCGACGCCTCGGGGCGTTGGCTTGCCGACAGCGACTTCGCGCAGGCAGTGGCACAGTCGTGGCGCGATGCCGGACTGAAGGTCAACGTCCAGTTGCTTCAGTTCAGCCAGTACTTGGACAAGCTGTTCAACCAGCCGCAGCGGCCGGACTCGATCATCCTGTACCACGACAACTCGCTGTTCGACGCCGATCGCACCGTGTCGACGTACTACGAACAGGGCGGGTCCGGTGCGTCCAACAGCAACCAGCAGATCGTCCAGTTGGCGACTGCTGCGCGCAGCGAGATGGATCCGACCAAGCGTCAGCAGGACTACGACCAGATCACGCAGATCGGCTGCGATCAGGCCCTGTTCTACTTCGGTATGCATGTCCAGGACCTGTACGGGGCTTCCAATCGCCTGCACTGGACACCGCGGGCGGACGGCCAGATCTACGCCGCTCAGATGTCCGTCAGCTGAGCCAGGCAGCGGAGCGGAAGGGGAGCTAACAGCGCATGGGCAGATACCTACTCCAACGAATCGGCCAAGGCCTGATCGTCATCATCGGCGTCGTCACGGTGGTCTTCATCGTCACCAGGATCGTGGGCGACCCGGCGAAGGTGATGCTCCCCATAACCTCCACTAACGCCCAGCGCGCAGCGTTCAACCACCAACTCGGCTTGGACAAGCCGTTGATCGTGCAGTATGCCAACTTCTGGAACGGCATACTGCACGGCGACTTCGGTGAGTCCTACGTTCGCAAGCAACCCGCGCTGCACGTGGCACTGACGTACTTGCCGGCGACGCTGGAACTGGTGTTCGTGGGCATGGCACTCGCGTTCGTGCTGTCGGTGACGATCGGAGTGGTCGCGGCGCTACGCCCCGGCCGGCTGCTCGACCGAGTCGTCACCTTCTTCAGCCTGATCGGGTTGTCTGTCCCGCAGTTCTGGCTCGGCCTGCTGCTGATCATCCTGTTCGGCGTGAAGCTGGGTTGGTTCCCGGTCTCGGGTCGTGATGGGGCGAGTTCGATCGTGTTACCGGCGATCACTCTTGCCGCGCCCAGCACCGGGCGCACCGCGATGGTGGTGCGTTCGTCGATGATCGACGAACTGAACAAGCAGTACGTCCTCACCGCCGAAGCAAAGGGTCTGAGCGCGTTCCGCAGGATCGGGGTACACACCCTGCGGAACGCGCTTGCACCTGCGGTCACCTTGTTCGGCTGGGACCTGGTGCGGGCATTGGCCGGCTTCGACGTCGTGGTCGAGGTGGTCTTCGGCTGGACCGGCATCGGTCATCTTGCCTACGACTCAATCCTCGGTCAGGACTTCACCCAGCTGCAGGCCATTGTCATCGTCATCGCAATTCTGGTGGTCATCATCAACATTGTTATGGACTTGGTCTACCGACTAATCGATCCGCGGATCAAGGTGGGTGTGTAGGTATGTCCGGAACACTGTTGGCCGCTCCGCAGGTACCGCCCACCCAGGCGCCGAAACGTCGTTCTCCGATAGGTATGTTGCGTTCGGGTGCTGCCGAGTTGTGGACGGACAAGGCCGGGTTCGTCGGACTGGTGCTCGTCGTCATATTCGTGGTGGTGGCACTCCTCGCGCCCTTCATCACGCCTCACGACCCATCGGC
>JBDTDN010000101.1:0-4419 GCA_039923055.1 Jatrophihabitantaceae bacterium | reverse complement strand
GCGGGATCAGGTCCGGCGTGCGTTTGGCGCCTGCCACCCCCGCGATCCGTGCGACGGCCAGCGCGTCGCCCTTCGGCAACCCTTGCTGCGCGAGTAGTCCGATGACCTCGGCCGTAGTGCGGAAACGACCCGTCGCCGTCGCCGTCCGCGTCGTGACGTCCTTCGCCGAGACGTCGACCATGCGCGCTGCACCGTGCGCGTCCAGATGAGTGAGTTCCACCGTTCGAGCGTAACCAGCGGTGACCGACGGGCGCATTCAGCGTCGTAAACAGTTGCGCGCAGAACCTCCCGCCGTCGTATCGTCTGTTGATGGGATCGATGGTTCCGGCACCGGAGGCGCCCGCCGCGAGTATTGATGATGTGATCGCGCGGATGCAGTCGATTGATGGTGCGATGCCAGCTGGAGACGGAGTCGCCTGCTTCAACCGGATGTACCTGGAAGTCACGCTTGGGGTAAATCAGCGTATTCAGCAGGGAGCTTTCACCGACTCTGCTTTCGTCTCGCGACTGGACGTGGTGTTCGCAAATCTCTACTTCAGCGCGGTCGATGCCCTGTCCGGGCCGCCCTCGGCCGTGCCGGTTGCCTGGGCGCCGCTGCTCAACGCGCGTGCGAGAGCGGGGATCGAACCAGTTCAGTTCGCGCTGGCCGGGATGAATGCCCACATCAATCACGACTTGCCGGTGGCCGTGGTGAGGACATGTGTCGATCTTGCGACGGCCCCGACTGACGGCCCTCACCACGACGACTATCAGCAGATTGACACGCTGTTGGACGCGGCAGAGCAGTCGGTGCGGGAGTCGTTCGAACCCTCCGGCATGGCCGTGGTCGATCAGCATGTTGCCGCGGTGGCCAATGTGATCGGCAACTGGAGCATCAGCACGGCTCGGGATGTAGCGTGGGATACCGCGCTTGCGCTCTGGGAGGTTCGAGGCCATCAGTTCGCCACTGAACTGCTGACTGGAACGCTGGCCCGGACGGTGGCAATGGCCAGCAGGTGCCTGCTTGTCGTCGGCTGACTGGCGGCGGCGGCGGCGTTAGGATTTGGTGGTGCTCGCCTGGGAGATTAACCCGACCAGGTCGTGCAGTGGTTTGGTCCCGGATCCGATGATCAGCCCGGTCGCGAGCACCTCCAGTGCGCGCGGGCCAGTGGCGATCCCGACCGCTCGCAGAAAGTAGAGGTGCAGGCAGGCGGAGGCGATCAACGCGATGATTGTGGCGAGCGCCCAGAATCCGACGGTGCGCCAATAGGTCGCGAAGCTGGCATCCGAGATCGCATTCGCCGCATCGGTCAGCGGTTCGCCCGAGGCCGTGGGTGCCTCGACGAGAGCCTTGCCAGCTGCGACTGTTTTGGCGTGCGCTTGCGCCCTGAGATCGCTGGTGTCCGGCAGCAGACTGGCCAACGGTTCTAGCAGTCGTTCGATCGCGGCCGCCGCGACGAAGAACACGGCGAAGATCGTCAGACCCTGCACCGGCGTCGTAGGAATGCTGTGTTTATAGGCGCTGTCGGAGACGACGCTGACGGTGATGAGCAGTGCGACAACGACGGCGGCGAATGCGGCAGCAGCGACCATTGGGCGCGAGAAGCGATACGCCGCCGTACTGACCTGGCTGGCAGAAAGCACTTCCGGTGCCGGGGCACGGACGGTCGTCGGATCCGGCACAGTCGCCAGGTAGCTCGCGATGGCGTGTTGTGCGGTGAGGGTAGCCATGGCTCACTCCATCCCTGCCCGATGGCAGTTGCCGAACGATCCTGCGTCGGTACGCCAGTGTCAAGACCCTTGCGGGATCAGGGGTGCGGGAGGATGGTCATATTTTGTCCAGTTCTGCTGTGAGGGCGTCGGCGACATGCGGGATCAACTGCTGAACGAGCGTGGCGACGTCACCGTCACCGCCTGGGAGTTCGCCCGAGCAAGGGAGAAACGTGATGGCCGTTGCAGATCTGGTGCTGGAAGGTGGCGGTGTCAAGGGCGCAGGGTTGGCCGGTGCGGTGAGCGTGCTGGCGAGGAACTACCAGTTCCATCGTGTCGCCGGAACCTCTGCCGGTGCGATCGTCGCTGCGTTCATCGCGGCCGGTCTGGGCAGCGAGCTGGAATCAATGATGGTCTCCACAGACTTCAGCCAGTTCCTGGACGAGGGTGACGTGCTTGGGCATCTAGGTCGGGTCGGACAGGGCGCCGAGGTCCTGTTCCATGACGGGGTTTACAAAGGCGAAGCACTGCACGCGTGGATCGCCTCGGCGTTGGCGAGCGCGGGTGTTCACACGTGGGGAGACCTGAAGATCGACGGGGCGACGTCCACGACCCCCATCGAGCAGCGCTACAAGCTGGTCGTGGTCGTTTCGGACATCTCGCGTGGCCGGATGCTGCGGCTGCCATGGGACTTCCCGCAGCTGCTTGGACAGGACCCGGACACCATGCCGGTCGCCGACGCGGTACGGGCTTCAGCATCTATCCCGTTCTTCTTCCGACCTTGGCACCTACCAGTTAATCCTGACGTCGCCGACGGCCACAGCAAGCTGGTACTCACCGACGGCGGCATGCTCTCCAACTTCCCGATTGGGCTGTTCGACTCGGACACCGACCACCCGACGTTCGGCGTGAAGCTTTCTGCCCGGCTATCGGTCGCACAGGAGCCCTGGCATAGCAGCGATGATCCGCTCTCGCTCGGCATGGCACTCATCGCCACCATGACCAACGCACATGATCAGCTCTACGTCGACCAGGCATCAGTCACCTCACGGACCGTGTTCGTCGACGCCTCCGGAGTGAGCTCCACCGACTTCACCCTCACGTCCGCAACCAAGCAGGCGTTATTCGCAAAGGGAGCGGCGGCAGCGACACAGTTCCTGACCACCTGGAACTTCCCAGCGTGGAAGCAGCAGTATGCGGCCGCGCCTCCGAGCCCCGCCTAGGAGGTTGATCGATGTTCACCTGGGTGAACGTGCCGTGACGCGCGATCACCAGACTCTTGCGGAGCATGCGGGCTTACCCCGGGTCGGTCGGTGCCGATCAAGTGGATCGGGACGGCGGAAAATTGTGAGAAAGTAGCGCCGTGGTAGCCCAAACGGTGGCAGGCGGACCGGAACTCAACACGGTTCTGGGCAAGTCCGTTGTGGTGTTGAACGCCTTCGGCGCCGAAGACCATCTGCTGACGCTGGCCGAACTCGGTCGCCGTACCGCAATTGCCAAGACCACCCTGCACCGTCTGCTCGGTGAACTGGTTGCCGTTCACCTGTTGGACCGCGACGGGGACGGCTACCGTCTCGGCGGGCAACTGTTCGAACTGGGTATGCGAGCCTCAGTCGAACGCGGGCTGCTGGAGGTCGCGATCCCGTTCATGCAAGACCTTTACGAGCGCACGCACGAGACTGTCCACCTCGGCATCCGGGAGGGCATCGAGGTCGTGTACGTCGACAAGATCGGCGGGCACCGACAGGCGGCCACCCCTTCGCGCATCGGCGGGCGGATGCCCTTGCACTGCACGGCGATCGGCAAGGCACTGCTGGCGTTCTCCGCGCCGGACGTGCTCGCACAGCGCGCGGCGGCCGGCTTGCCACGGATGACGTCCCGCACGATTACCGCCCCCGGCGTGCTGCATCGCCAGTTGGCGCGCGTGTTGGAGACCGGGATCGCCTACGAACACGAAGAGTCCGCGCTTGGCATCGTCTGTGTCGCCGCACCGGTGCTGGACCCCGATGACCAGGCGATCGCGGCAGTGAGCGTCACGGGCCCGGCCGACCGATTTCGTCCGGAGGAGCACGCCAACTCGGTGCGTGCTGCCGCAGCCGGAATCGCAACCACCCTTGCCCGACGCGCCGCTCTTCGACCAGCCTCGACCTGACCGACATGTTCCGGTCACCGGGACGTGGCCGTCGCGTTCGGTCTCCGCAACTGTCACAGTCAGTGCTGTCGACATCCCTGCCGAACCCGAAGGTCGCCCATGACCGATCCCATTCCTGACCGTCACGCAGTCATCCGCGAGGCTGCCGCACGGCTGCAAGAGGCCACCCGGACCACCACGCCGTGCGGCCCCGTCCGCGACCTGCTCGGTGACACCGACATCGCGCTGGCCTACGACGTGCAGCGGGTGCTGACCCAGGACCGCCTCGATGCCGGCGCCAGGATCGTCGGGCGCAAGATCGGCCTCACCTCGCCTGCCGTCCAGCAGCAGATCGGCGTGGACCGGCCTGACTTCGGTGTGCTGTTCGACGACATGCTGATCCCCGAAGACGTCGAGGTACCCAGCGAACGACTCTTGCAGCCCAAGGCCGAGGCCGAGATCGCGTTCGTGCTGTCGGCCGACCTGGACGAAGACGACCTGGACGTGGGGAAGGTCCGCGCGGCGGTCGACTACGCCGTGGCAGCACTGGAGATCGTCGACAGTCGGGTCGCCGGCTGGGACATCGTCATTACCGACAC
>JBDTDN010000100.1:0-3636 GCA_039923055.1 Jatrophihabitantaceae bacterium | reverse complement strand
CCGGGCGTCGTCGACAACCGAGTGCAGGTAGTCGCGGACGCCACCGAAGCGCGTGAAGTACGCCTCCATCTGGCCGCGGGCCTCGTCCGGGGTGATCTTGAGCTGCTTGGCCAGCCCGAACGCCGACAACCCGTAGGCCAACCCGTACGACATGGCCTTGACCCGGCGGCGTAGCTCGGCATCGATCTGGTCGGCAGGCAGATCGAAGGCCCGCGAGGCGACGAAGGTGTGCAGGTCCTCACCGGTCGTGAACGCCTCGATCAGTCCTGCGTCGCGTGACAGGTGCGCCATAATCCGCATCTCGATCTGGCTGTAGTCGGCGGTCATCAGCATCTCGTATCCGGCACCGACGGTGAACGCCTGCCTGATGCGACGCCCTTCAGCTGTCCGGACCGGGATGTTCTGCAGGTTCGGGTCGGTGGAGGACAGCCGTCCGGTCGCTGCGATGGTCTGGTTGAACGTGGTGTGGATGCGGCCGTGGTCATCGATCAGCGGCAGCAGTCCATCGACGACCGACTTGAGCCGAGCGACCTCGCGATGGCGCAGCAGCAACTCCAGGAGTGGGTGCTCGGTCTTGACGAACAGGTCGGCCAGCGAATCAGCATCCGTTGTGTAACCGGTCTTGATCTTCTTCGTCTTCGGCAGGTTGAACTGCTCGAACAGGATCTGCTGCAACTGCTTGGGTGAGCCGAGGTTGAACTCACGGCCGACGACCGTGTGCGCGTCCTGCTCGACGGCCTTGACGTTGACGCCCAGTTCTTCCTGCAGTGACAGCAGCGCATCGGTGTCGACGGCGATCCCGGTCGCCTCCATGTCAGCCAGCACGAACGTCAGCGGCAGCTCCAGATCGGTGAGCAACGCCGTCGCGCCGCCCTGCTCGAGTTCGTCGCCGAACGCCGCCGCGAGATCCTTCACGGCGATCGCGTGCAGCGCCTCGGTCTCGGCGAGTTGCGCGTCCGACTCGTCCGTACCGCCGTCCAGGGTGAGTTGGCCGGAGTCCTCGACGTTCGTGCGCAGCTCGCGACGCAGATAGCGCAGGGCCAGATCGGCCAGATCGAACGTGCGCTGGTCCGGCCGGAGCAGGTAGCCGGCGAGCTGGGTGTCACTGGTGACCCCCGCCAACGTCCAGCCATGTTCACGCAGCGCGAGCAGCGGACCCTTCACGTCGTGGGCGGCCTTCGCGACGGCCGGATCGGCCAGCCAGGCACCGAACGCGGCGTCATCGGCCGGGCTCATCTGCTCCGGAACGAGGTACGCGGCGGCATCGTCAGCGGCGAGTGCGACACCGGTCAACGCGCCGGTGCCCCGTCCCCAACTGCCTCGGAACGCCAGCCCCACGCGGCCGGTACGGGCGTGCGCATCCAGCCACACCGCAACCTCTCCCGAGCCCAGTCGGGTGACGGCGACGTCGAAGCCCTCTTCCGCCTCGGCCTCCGGCGCGGAGACCGACGCGAACAGCCGGTCGCGCAGCACCCGGAACTGTAGATCGTCGAACAGCGCGTGCACCTGCTCGCGATCCCACTGCGCGCGTTCGAGCTGAGCGACCGAATATTCCAGCTCGACAGTCCGCACGAGTTCGGTGAGCTGACGGTTGCGCAATACCGACGCGAGGTTCTCGCGTAGCGCGTCGCCGACCTTGCCCTTGACCGTGTCGACGTCGGCGACCAGCGTGGCCAACGAGCCGTACTCGGTGATCCACTTCGTCGCCGTCTTCTCCCCCACGCCCGGGATGCCGGGCAGGTTGTCACTGGGGTCGCCCCGCAGTGCGGCGAAGTCCGGGTACTGCTCCGGGGACAGGCCGTACTTCTGCTGCACAGCCTCCGGCGTGAACCGGGTCAGGTCGCTGACGCCCTTGCGCGGGTACAGCACGGTGACACTGTCGTTGACCAGTTGCAACGCGTCGCGGTCGCCGGTGCAGATCAGCACCTGCATCCCTTCGGCGACGGCTTCGGTGGTCAGTGTCGCGATGACGTCGTCCGCCTCGTACCCCTCCACCGCCAGCGACTTGATGTGCAGCGCGTCCAACACCTCGCGGATCAACGTGACCTGACCGCGGAAGTCATCCGGCGTGGTGGCTCGACCCGCCTTGTACTCCGCGTACGCCTCGCTACGGAACGTCTTGCGGGAGACGTCGAAGGCAACCGCGATGTGCGTGGGCTCCTCGTCGCGTAGCAGGTTGATCAGCATCGAGGTGAACCCGAAGACGGCGTTGGTGGGTTGTCCGGTAGTCGTGGACATCGCGACCTCACGCAGCGCGTAGAACGCCCGGTAGGCGAGCGAATGTCCGTCGAGCAGCAGGAGTTTAGGAGTCTGCGAGGTCACGCGTCGAGTCTATGGGCGTGCCCGGACAGCGGCGCAGGGCAACTTCTTCAGGCCCCGCGACGCGCAACCCGGCCGGCGAAGCCCGCACGCTGGACGCGGGCTAAGCGTGCTCGGCGCAGTACCGCGATCCGCTCGGGCGCGTCGGCGATACCGAGCGTGCGGCGCAACGTCGCGGTGGATGCGACGCGATGCACGACCAGCGGCGCGAAACCGAGTCGGGCGAGATAACGGTTGCCGTCGCGCGATCCGGATGCGGCCGTGGCCAGGACCCGGTCATAACCGCGGTCCTCGGCCAGGTGCACTGCGGCGGCGAGCAGCGCGCGGCCGATGCCCCGGCGACGTTGCTTGGCGGCAACGATCAGGTGGCTGACGTGCAGGACCGGTGTCAGGTCAATCGCGCCGATGTCGTCGGGGCGCGCTGCGAGCAGGCCAACCAGTTCGGTGGTGCCTTCATCGACAGCAACCAACAGCGTCCGCTCACCGTTGGCCAGAATGGTGGCGAACCGAGCCGAAAGGTGATCGGTCGAGTCGTCCAGCAGCCCGCGGCCACTGAAGGTGCCGGTGGTCAGGTCGACCGAACGGGTGAGCTCAACGAGCGCTGCGACGTCAGCTATCTCGGCCGGGCGGACCCGAACGTTGAGTCGCGACACGTATTTGCTCCCAGCGTGAACAATCCCTGAGCCGCCGAGCCGGCGGGCTACCGTCACGATAGAACCTCGCGGGCCGGCGTGACTCAGCGGAGTCCGAACTGGCAGGTTCTGCCAATCTGTCTTCCACCCCGGCCCAGAGGATGGCTAAGATGCCGCGACTTCCCCGCCGAGGTAGACCGCCCGCACGCGCTCGTCGGCGAGCAGATCCTTGCCGGCACCGCTCAGCACGACGCTCCCGCTCTCCAACACGTATCCACGATGGGCCAGCGCGAGCGCCTTGGATGCGTTCTGCTCCACCAGCAGCACCGTCACACCGTCGGTGTTGATCTGCTTGATGATCGAGAAGATCTGCGCGATGAACTGCGGCGCCAACCCCATCGACGGCTCGTCCAGCAGCAGCACCTTCGGCTTGGCCATCAGCGCGCGACCGATCGCGAGCATCTGCTGCTCGCCGCCGGACATGGTTCCGGCCAGCTGGGTGCGCCGTTCCTTGAGTCGGGGGAACAACTCGAAGACATGTTCCAACTCCGCGGGCAGGTTCTTGCGATCCCGGCGCGCGTACGCGCCCATGTCCAGGTTGTCATCGACCGTCATGCCCGGAAAAACGCCACGACCCTCAGGGGCCTGTGAGATTCCCCGCACGACTCGCACGTCTCCGCGCAAC
>JBDTDN010000099.1:0-9508 GCA_039923055.1 Jatrophihabitantaceae bacterium | reverse complement strand
GTAGTTGTCGGCGTCGTGGGTGATCTTGTACTCCACGACCGAGCCGTCCATGTCGTCCGCGCCGTAGTTCAACGCCAATTGCGAGGTCGAGAGCCCGTGCATCACCCAGAAGACCTTGACATGCGGGAAGTTGTCCAGCATCAACCTGCTGACCGCGAACGTCTTGAGCACGTCGGCGGGCTGGGCCATCGGCAGGTGCGAGAGTCGGTTGTTGTCGTTGTGGAAGCGCAGCGGGATGAAGACCTGGAACCCGCCCGTCTCGTCCTGCAGTTCCCGCAGCCGCAGCACATGATCGACCCGGTGCCGGGGTTCTTCGATATGGCCGTACAGCATCGTCGCCGGCGTCTTCATGCCCTTGCTGTGCGCCAGGCGGTGGATGCGCGACCAGTCCTCCCAGTGCGTGTTGTGGTCGACGATCTGCTTGCGCACGTCCCAATCGAAGATCTCCGCGCCACCACCGGTAAGCGATTCCAGGCCGGCATCCATCAGTTCGTCCAGGATGGCGTCGGCGGACAGCCCACTGATCGTCTCGAAGAAGTGCACCTCGGTGGCGGTGAACGCCTTGAGCGCGACGCCGGGCAGTTCGGCCTTCAACTCACGCAGCACCCGTGGGTAGTACTTCCACGGCAGCGTCGGGTGCAGGCCGTTGACGATGTGCAACTCCGTCAGGCCCTCGTCCTTCATCTGCGACGCGAGTTCGACGGCCTCCTCGACACGCATCGTGTACGCGTCCTTCTGGCCGGGCTTGCGCTGGAAGGAGCAGTACGCGCAGGACGCCGTACAGACGTTCGTCAGGTTCAGGTGACGGTTGACGTTGAAGAAGACGCTGTCGCCGTTCTTCTCGGTACGGACGTCGTGGGCCAGACCGCCGAGCCAGGCCAGGTCGTCGGAGGCGTACAGATCCTCGCCGTCCTGCCGGTCGAGCCGCTCCCGGCTCGTAATCTTCTCGGTCAGTTCGGCCTTGCGGGATTCGCTCAATGGCATGTCATTCAGGATACGTGCGTCCAACGCGGCTCCACCCACGCGCCCGCGCCGACCCGAATAATGGGATCAGAAGCAGAGTTGACAGCGGTAACTTACCCTTGATAACTTAGCGACGCTAACCTACGAAGCCCTCGTCACCCAGCCGGAGAACCGCATGCTCACTCGCCTGGCCAACCTTGGTATTCGCGCCCCGAAGCGGGTGCTCGTCCTCGCCGGATTGCTGTTCGCGCTGGCCGCGATCTTCGGTGCGTCCGCCGCCTCGCACCTTTCCGCGGGCGGCTTCAACGACCCGAGCTCACCATCGAGCAAGGCCGCCGATCTGCTGCAGGCGACGTTCGACGCCGGCGACGCGAATCTGCTGATCGAGTTGACCGCTCCGGAAGGGGCAAACAGTACGGCGGCACGCACGGCTGGCACATCCCTCGTCCAGAACTTGCAAGGCACCAAGTACGTCAGCCAGGTCTCCTCCTACTGGACCGTCCCCGCCGCGCAGGCCGGCACGCTGCGCAGCAACGACGGCAAGTCCGCGCTCATCCTCGCGCGGGTAGCCGGCAACGACAGCCAGGCCCCGGAGCGCGCCGGCGCGATCGTCAAAGGCCTGACCGGCACGCACGACGGTGTCACAATCAAGGCTGGCGGGCTCGGCGTCGCGTTCCACCAGGTGAACGACGCGACCAAGAAGGACCTCGCGACCGCCGAGATGATCGCCGTCCCGCTGACGGTCATCGCCCTGATCTGGGTGTTCGGCAGCCTGATCGCGGCGCTGCTGCCATTGGCCGTCGGCATCGCGTCGATCATCGGCACAATGGCGATCCTGCGTCTGCTGTCAATGGTCACCGACGTCTCGATCTACGCGCTGAACATGACGACAGCGATGGGGCTGGCGCTGGCCATCGATTACAGCCTGTTCATTGTCAGCCGTTACCGCGAGGAGGTCCGCAACGGCGCCGCGCCGGACGCCGCGGTGCGCCGGACCATGCAGACTGCCGGGCGCACGGTGCTGTTCTCCTCGCTCACCGTCGGCTTGTCGCTGGCTGCGATGCTCGTGTTCCCGGTCTACTTCCTGCGCTCGTTCGCCTACGCCGGCCTGGCCGTGGTGGTACTCGCTGCGGTCGCCGCGCTCGTACTGTTGCCCGCACTGCTCACCGTGCTCGGCAGTCGGGTCAACTCGCTGGACCTACGCAAGGGCGTACGCCGCATGCTGCGGCGCCCGGAGCCGGTGGAGAAGACCGTTGAGCAAGGCTTCTGGTACCGCTTCGCCACGTTCGTCATGCACCGCGCGGTACCCGTCGGGTTGCTCGTCACCGCGATTCTCGTCGCGCTCGGACTCCCGTTCCTGCACGCGAAATTCGGCTATCCGGACGACCGCGTGCTACCTCATTCCGCTAGCGCGCACCAAGTCGGCGACGATCTGCGCACCGGGTTCGCTTCGGACGCTGCGTCGACGATCACCGTCGTCGCACCGGACGTCTCGGCGGCTCCTGATGCGATCAACACGTATGCGCTCCGGCTGTCGCAGATCACGCACGTCACGTCAGTCAGCACGTCGACCGGCGTGTACGCCCAGGGTCATCAGGTCGCGGCGGGCGCACCAGCAATGAGCAAGGACCACGCGACGTACCTGACCGTGCACACCGACACCGATCCACTGTCGACGGCCGGAAAGCAGACACTTGCCGCCGCCAAGGGCGCGCACGCGCCGTGGGCTGTGCTGTTCACCGGCGCCACCGCCGTCAACAACGACAGTCTGGCGGCGCTTGGGTCAGCAATGCCCTACGCGATAGGGCTGATCGCGCTCGCGACCTTCGTCGTACTGTTCCTCTTCACAGGCAGTCTGGTGCTGCCGATCAAGGCGCTCGTGCTGAACACGCTATCGCTGTCTGCGACGTTCGGCGCGATGGTGTGGATCTTCCAGGAGGGCCATTTCGGCTCCCTGTTCCGCGATCTGACCGCGACCGGGTATCTCACACCGACGATGCCACCGCTGATGTTCTGCGTCGCGTTCGGCCTGTCGATGGACTACGAGGTCTTCCTGCTCTCCCGACTCCGCGAGGCATGGCTGGAGTCACCGCGCACCACCGCCGACAACGCGCACGCCGTCGCGATCGGGCTCGGGCGGACGGGGCGGATCGTGACCGCGGCCGCGGTCCTCATGGCAATCGTCTTCGCCGCGATCGCCGGCTCCAGCGTTTCGTTCATGATGATGTTCGGCACCGGGCTTACCCTGGCGGTACTCATGGACGCGACGATCGTGCGGGGCATGCTGGTGCCCGCCTTTATGCGACTGGCCGGCCGCTGGAACTGGTGGGCGCCGGCGCCACTGGCCCGTCTACATGCCCGGATCGGTTTTCACGAAGGGCCGGCCGTGGTCGCCACGTCCCCGCGCGAGTCGGTGTCCGTGTGACCAGTCGGCCGAAGCGGACCAGGGCTCGGCGCGGCGACGGCGAGCAACTGCGCCTAGAGATCATCAACGCTGTCAAGGACCTGATCGTGGAGAAGGGCAGCGTCGAGTCGGTCTCCATCCGCGCAGTCGCACAACGAGTCGGCGTTACGACGCCTTCGATCTACCTGCACTTCGCCGACAAGGGCGCACTGCTCGACGCTGTCGTCACGGACGTCTTCGCCGAACTGGACGTCGCGATCATGAAGGCCGCCGCCGACGTCGCTGACCAGTCGCCGCTAACCGTGCTGCGCGCACAGGGTCTGGCCTATATCCGGTTCGCCGTCGATCATGCCGAGCACTACCGCGTCGCCGTGATGGAGCCATGCATCGTGCCGCCCGATGTTGACGAGGTGATCCGGGAGGGCGCATTCGCGCATTTCATGACGACGGTGCAGGCTTGTATGGACGCGGGAGTCTTCGCTGACGGCGATCCGCTGCCGATCGCGCTGGACCTGTGGACTGCCGCGCACGGCATAGCCGCCCTGATGATTGCCAAACCGTACCTACCCTGGGGCAGCGTGGACGAGGTCGGCGATCGCGCACTGTGTGCCGCCGCACTGGGCCACGCGGCAATCGGGCTGATTGGCACCGACCCAACGCCAGATGCAATCACCGACTGGCTCACCGCCCACCGTCCGTAACTAGCCGGCCTGCGCCGCAAGAGCCGATCGCCTAGGCTCGGTCCATCATGCGAAGCCCACTGCTCGACCGGCTGTTGCCGCGTGAACTACACACCACTGACCGGCCGAGCGAGACTGCCCAGTGGACGACGCTGGCCCGGGCCCTGGAACTGCGCCGCCCGAAGGACCAGCGCATCGTCAGCGACCCGTATGCGCCATTGTTCCTCACGCAACCCAACCAACGGATCCTGCGCACGTTGCGTCACGGATCGGCCCTGCTCACGATCGCCGAGCGGAACGAGTTCGCAGCGCTATCGACGTTCTCCCTGTGCAGACATCGATTCATCGACGAACAACTGAGGCTGGCGCTGGCCGAGGGCGTCGAGCAGGTAGTCATCCTCGGCGCCGGCTATGACAGCCGGGCCTACCGCTTCGCCGACGAACTCGCCGGACGCCCAGTTCACGAGGTCGACCTGGCGCCGCTATCGCGACGCAAGGCAGGCATCGTTGCCGCCAATCCGCACCTGTTCGCCGGTACCGCGATCCGTCGCGTCGAAATCGACTTCCGTGTCGACGCACTCGCCGAACGGCTGCTCGCGGCAGGTTTCGCCGTAGGCGTAAGGACATTCGTCGTCTGGGAGGGCGTCAGCATGTATCTGACCGGCGCCGCGGTCGGCACGACGCTGGACACGTTGGCCGACATCTGCGGCCCGGGTTCGGTGCTGACGATGGACCTGTTCCATGATATCAGCGGCCTGCGTCCGATCGATCGGTTGCGCCGAGCGGGAGTCCGCGCCATCCGGCTCATTGGCGAGCCCATCACATTTGCGCTGACACCGAAGCAGGCACCCGGGTTCCTCCACACGCATGGGTTCGAGGCGAGCACGGTCATGCAATCCGACGCCCTAGCGGCCCACTATTCGACCGATCGACGTCCCTGCGACCGCTCCGTCTATGTGCTCGCAGCCCGCCGCCGCTGAAGCCCGTGGCCGCCGGATCGGTTCACGGGAACGCTCCGGACCCGCTGGAGCGCCTGCCCGTTCTTCGCGCGGCTTGCGTCCGAACGGTCTCGCTACCGTGGTTGCGGTTTGGGGCGCGCAGCCCGGGCAGCCGCGGCGGCCCGGGCCGACTCAGCCTCCAGTTCCCGATGCTCGGCGGCGAGCTTCAGTTCGGCTAGTACTACAGCCGTAGATCGTGATCATTGTTGTTTTCGGCGTCGGTAGTGGCAGTCGCGGGCTCGGGCTTGGTGTCTTCGTCGCCAGTTCGACCAGTGCAGCAGGGTGTCGATGGTGTGGGTGGCGGCGAGTAGCAGCGCGTCGAACAGTCGGCGGAACTCGTTGACGGTGAGCGTGATCAGACCGGTTGGTGTCGGTGAGTGATCGCGTTCATCGGCAGTGGCTATGACCAGGAACGCATGGGCGAGCATCGCCAGGGTGGTCCAGCGGTGCCAGGAGGTCCAGCGCCGAACCTGGTGTTGGTCCAGGCCGGTCAGTCCCTTGCCGGATTGGAAGGATTCCTCGATGCGCCAGCGTTGGCCGGCTACGTGCACCAGCATCGACAGCGGCACCTGCCGCGGTGTGTAGCAGCGGTGGTAGGCCAGCTCGCCGGTGGTGTCGTTGCGGCGGATCAGCAGCAGATGCTCGCCGGCGCCAGGATGGCCGTCGCCGTCGCCGTCTGGTTCGGGATGGATGGCGATGAACGCCCACCAGTAGAACCGCTCGCCCTTGCTGCCGGCGCCGGCCGAACGCATCTCCCACGCGTCCTCGGGCAGGTTCGCGGCCACCTCGTCGACCCGCAGCATCCCGGCGCTGGTGGGCACCTGCCGGTTGCAGGCCACCTGCAACACGTAGCCCAGACCTGCCTTGCGCACGGCCTGTCGCAGGCCCGGGTCCGCGCCGTAGACCTCATCGCCAGCCACCCACGAGGCCGGCACCCCGGCATCGAGCGCGGTCGTGATCATCGCCGTGGCCAGAGCCGGCTTGGTCGCGAACTCAACCTTGTCCGGGACGCCGGCGGCAGCGCACCGGTCCCGGTCCTCGGTCCAGGAGCGCGGCAGATACAGGGCCCGGTCGATCAGCGCGTGCCCGCGCGGCGCGGCGTAGGTCAGGTAGACCGCGACCTGCGCGTTCTCGATCCGACCAGCGGTACCGGTGTATTGGCGCTGCACGCCGACCGACTGGACACCCTTCTTCAGGTCCCCGGTTTCATCGACCACGAGTACCGCGCCGCTGTCACCGAGATGCCCGGCCACGTAACCGCGCAGCTCATCGCGCACCGCATCGGCGTCCCACTTCGCCCGAGACAGCAGATGCTGCAGCCCGTCCGGGGACACGTCACCGCGGTGTTCGGCGATCGTCCAACAGTTCTTACGATCCAGCCCGGACAGCATGCCCAGCATCAACCCGGCCGCGTGCCGCACCGGCTCGTAGCGGGCGAACCGCGGCCCGATTCGATCGATCACCTCACCGAACGCCGCCCACCACCGGTCAGGATCTACGCTGTGAGCCGCGGCCACCGCGGCGTCTCTGTTGTTCCACACAAGCACCAGATGCTCGCCCGGTGGCCGCCCCAAAACCGGTAGAAACGCTCATCCGAAACCCCAGGAGCATCGAAGATCACGATCTAGTCGGGTGGCCCGGAGGGATCGCACCTCCGGGCTCCCACAGAATCGGAGCATGACAGTCTCCCGTCACTCCGCTCTTCTCATCCCTGGGGGACGTCGACGTCGCGCATCCAAGCCCAATGGCGAAACAGCGTGGGCTCTCGATCGAGAACCCCACGCCACCATGAATGGCAGGCCTTGGATGCTCGTAGCCGCTTGTATTTCTGCCTCGCCCAGCGCATCAGGTAGGTGTTGATACGCCGCAGGAGGGGATAGAGCTTCGACCGGTAGAACCGGCCGAAGTAGGTCATCCAGCCCGACACGATGGGGTTCACCCATGCCGCGAGCTCGGCGAAATCCTGTCCGGTATGCCGATGGATCCGCCAACCGCGGACCCGTCGTCCCATCTCCTTCAGCGCCGCTGCACTGACCGCAGGGAGGAAGCCGTTGAACATGGCCCCACTGCGTCCCAGCACCGCACGTTGGCTGAAGGTGAACCCCAAGAACGTGAACGACGTGTGCTCGTAAGCACCGCGCCGCTTGTCGTCCTTGCAGTAGACGATCCTGGTCTTGTCGGGATGCAACCGCAGCCCGACTTCGCCCAGTCGCTGACCGAGCGCGTCCCAGACATGCTCGGCCTGCCGTTCGGACACGCAATGCACTACCGCGTCATCGGCGTAACGCTCGAACTGCACGTCCGGGAACTCCCGGGCCAGATACAGGTCGAACGCGTAGTGCATGAACAGGTTTGCCAGCACGGGAGAAGCCGATGACCCCTGGGGGGTTCCTCGGTCCCGCTGCTGGAGGGTGCCGTCCGGGAACTGCAGCGGCGCGACGAGCCACCGCTTCACATACAGCAGTACCCACGGCTGGTCGGTGTTGGCCTCGACCGCTTTGACCATCAGGTCGTGCGGCACCGAGTCGAAGAACTGGGCGACGTCCAAATCCAGTACCCAGTCCCTGCGGAAACACCGCTGGCGGCAACGTTCTACCGCCTGCAGAGCCGAGCGCCCTGGCCGGTACCCGAACGAATCATCATGAAAGATCGACTCGGTCCGGGGTTCCAGTGTCAGCGCGACCACCGTCTGCGCGATGCGGTCCGCCACGGTCGGCACCCCCAGCATTCGGGTGCCTCCATCCGGCTTCGGTAGGGCCACCGCCTTCACCGGGGGCGGGAAATACGTCCCCGACGACATCCGATTCCAGATCTTGTAGAGGTTGCCCTTCAGATCGGTCTCGAACGCCGTCAACGACTGCCCGTCGACCCCGGCCGCACCCTTGTTCGCCTTGACCTTCTCATATGCCTCCCACACCAACTGCTTGGAGATCACAAACGGTTTGTCTTGCCGCCCTGCCGCACTCACGCCGGTCCTCCCGGACACCGTCCGGTTGCCGACGCAAACTCGGCACCGATGAGCCGGCCCCTTCGCTCCACCGCGATTACCGCGGCTTCATCACTACTACGGGCCGGTCCGCCAGCACACGCCGCCTCGGTACTCAACGTCTCACGGTTTCTGCCGCTCGACGCACTCCCTCTCGCCGAACCCCGGCGCCTTCCGGCACCACGACCCGACAGTGTCGACGCCTGCCTTCCCAAGTTCCATGCAGAAGCCGCAGACCGGACTCGCGCCGCCTTCATGCCGGACACCACCTGGCCAATAGACGGGCACCCGCCAGGCTCATCCCGGACCACAACCGATCGGCCCGGTTTCGATGTCACTTCTACTTCTCGACACATCATCAGCGGTTCGCTCACGCTCGCCTTCCCGGTCCCCACCTGACGCATCACGTGCGCCTTCTCCTCGACGCTCACCACGACGGTCTTCAGCCAACGCAGCTCGAGGTGGTTTGACGCCTCCCCCCGCAGGGCGACGCCGAAGGGCCACAACCTTCATCTCCTGCACAACATCGCGTCCAATGAAGACCTCCTACATAGCCCTCACCTTCCACGTTCTTGGCACACCGGCTGTAGTACTAGACGAGCCTCGGCAGCTTCCCGACGCGCCAGTTCAGTGGCCAGTTCCGTGGTGCGTTGCGACAGCACGCTTTCGACCGCTGCGATTCGTTGCTCGGCCGCTGACCGCTCGCTGACCGCGCGTTTGTTCAGCTCGATCACGCTCGAACGATGGGCTTCCAGGACCGAATCGATCTCGGCCAGTCGCTGCTCGACCCGAAGTCGGTCGGCCACGTCCCTCAGCCGGGCGGCTTCGCTCGCGCGGGTCCACTCGTCAAGGCTGTGCTCCGCTGCTGCACGGCGCTCGGCGGCAGCCGCTGTCTGCGCCGTGGCGTTCATCAACTCTTGCTGGTGCGCGTCTGCTGCGGCCAAGGCCTCCGCCTGCCGCAGCTCTGCCTGCGCCTCCAACTCCACGCGCTGCTGCTCGCCTGCCAGCACCTGCGCCGCCAAGTCGACGCGCTGCTGCTCCGCCGCAGCTACCTGCGCCTCCAACTCCAGGCGCTGCTCGTCGGCAAGGCGCAACCTTTGTTCCAGCTCCGCATGATGGGCTCGGGCAGCGGCATGCCCCTGTTCGGCTTGCCGCAGCCGCAGCTCCAGAGCGGCATGACGCGCGTCAGCGTCGACTATCAGTTGTTCGGTGTCGTGCCGGTACTGCTTGACAGTGGTCAGCTGCTGTTCAGCGGTTTCCCGGGCAGCGCGCTCCGCCGCCAGTTCCTGGGTCGCCGCTACCGCACGCGCGAGGCTCGTCTGGCGCTCAGCGGCGAGCGCTGCCGCTGATTCCGACAGCATGCGCTCGATCTCGACCTGTCGTTCGGCATCCAGTTGCAGCTCGGACTGCGCGGACTCGGTGAACTCGGCCAGCCGTTGCCCCAGCTCCTCCAATAGCTGCTCGGCCTCAACCCGAC
>JBDTDN010000098.1:0-8031 GCA_039923055.1 Jatrophihabitantaceae bacterium | reverse complement strand
ACCATGGACGGCAATTACGACGTGCGATACGACTCGGGAGCCGCCGCGGGCGGCGCCGCGGGCCGCGGCCGCCCTGCGCCGTTTCGTCACATCGAGGCCCTGCCCGAACCGGCGGTCGCGCCGGAACCCGCGATACCGCCTACCCATGAGGCACCGCGAGCGTTCGGGTCCGCACCCGAGTCTGCACCCGCACCCGAGTCAGGCTTCGGCTCGACGCCAGACCGGCCGCGGCAGGATCACCGCACTGTCGAGCGGAGCACTCCCTCCGGCCGCCACGCCAGCCGCAGCGACGAGGCGCTCGATGCCGCCCAGGCTGAGGCGCAATCGATCATCGCTGATGCCCTCGAGCAGGCTCAGCTGGTCATCGCGCGGGCCGAACGTGGCGCCGACGCCATCCGTGTCCAGGCGCAGCAGGACTCCGAGCGCCACCTCGAGGACGGCAAGGCGTCGGCGCGGGTGCTCCGCGAACAGGCCGAAGCGATCGTGGCGGCCGCTCGGCAACGCGGTGAGGAACTCCAGGTCGAGCACGAGCAGCGCGCAACGAGCCTGCAGGCTGAACTCGCCCAGCGCCGGAGCGAGCACGAACAAACCCTTGCGGCTGCGCGGGAGGAGCACGAGCGGCAACTGATCGCCGTCGAACAGCAGCGCAAGGCCCAGGCCGACGATGTCATCGGGCAGGCGCAGGCACATGCGGAGTCCATTCACGCACAGGTGGACCAAGCGCTCGCGGCTGCACAGGGTCAGGCGGACAAGACGATCGGAGCCGCCCAGGCCCGGTCCACCGCGATCCTGCAGGAGGCTCGGGAGACCGTGGCACTCGAACTCGCCGAGGCGCGCGAGCAGACCGAGTGGGCGAACCGGACTGTCGCCGAACTGCTCGCTGCGGCCGAGGCTGACGCAGACAAGACGCGCCAGCTCGCCGCCGCCGACGCCGAGCGTCACGAGCAGCGAGCCCGCGAGCGTGTACATCAGGTCGTCGCCACGACCCGGGCCGACCTGCAAAGACGAGCAGCTGCCGACGAGGCTGAACGGGCCATGCTCGCGGACCAGGCGGTTGCCGCGATGGATGCGGCGCAGCAGGACGCGCAGCGAATCCGTCAGGACGCGGTGGAGGACGTCGACCGAATGATCGCCGACGCGGCCGACAAATCCGCTACCGCCGATGAACGGGCGCAGAGACGACTCGACGAGGCGGAGGCGGGCGCACGCGCCGTCCGGGAACACGCCGCTAACGAGATGGCGCGCGTGCAGGACGAGGCGCGTGAACTGCGTCGAAATGCTAAGGATGCGGCAACGTCCATCGTCGCCGAAGCGCGCACCGAGGCTGACCAACTACGATCCAAGGCGCGCTCGATGTTGTCCGAGGCCAGAGCAGAGGTTGCCGTACTGGCCGCACATCGAGACGAGATCTCCAAGCAGCTGGGCGACCTGTCCGGCGTCATCGAGGCGCTTGCGGTCGCTGAACGCCCCGAATCACGTTCCACCGTTCCCCACGAGATATTGAGAGAGTCATGACTGAACTGAGTAACGCCGCCTACAAGACCGTCCGCCACGGATATGACCCGGTGGAGGTCGACCGGCACGTATCGGAGCTGTCGGCCTCGGCCGGGGCAGCGAACGAGCGCGCAGAATCGCTGGCCCGCAAGGTTCAGGAACTGAACAAGCAGGCCACCTCCGCGCAGCAGGCCAACAAGGCGCGTCCGGCGCCGCCGGAGGAGCCGACCTTCCACGACTTCGGCAAGCGCATCGGCCGCATTCTCGCGATGGCAGAGGAGGAGGCCGAGGAGATGCGCGGCGCCGCGGTCGCCGAGGTGCACCGCAAGATCGCCGAGGCCGAGGAGCAGTCCGAAGCGATCCGCTCCGACACCGATCAGTACGCACAGAAGACCCGCGCAGCGGCCGACGAACACGCGTCCCGACTGCTGGAGGATGCCAAGCGCAACGCCGACCAGATGGCCGATGAGGCCGAGCGGATGGCGATCGCCCGCAGCGGCGAGGCCGAGGCACTGTACGAGGAGCAGCAGGCTCGCGCTGCCAAGGGTGCCGCCGACTTCGAGCAGACGTTGGCCGATCGCCGGGACAAGGCCGAGCAGGCGTTCCAGGAACGTGCCGCCGCGTTCGAGCGGGAACTGGATGCCGCTCGCACCCGGGTTGCCAAGCTGCGGCTGGAGGGTGACCAACTTCAGGCCGAGACCGCCCGCAACGCCGAGCAGACCACTGCCGAGGCCGAGCGCAAGGCGCAGCAGATCGTCGCCGACGCCATGGATCGTGCCGAGCGCATTCGCGGCGAGTCCGAGCGTGAGGTGTCTGCGGCGACCCAGCGCCGAAACGCGATCAACGCCCAGCTGACGAACGTGCGGCAGATGCTTGCGACCTTGTCCGGCACCTCTGCGACCACGCCCGCTGCGGACGGCGAGGCCGACGGGGAGCACCCACAGACCTGAGCGACGCGTTCACGCACTGCACCTCAGCCCGCATCAGAACGTGATGCGGGCTGAGGCTGTTCTGCAGGAGCGGATCCGCCGGAGTTCGGTTCAGAACGCCTCGGACAACTCCAGCCAGGACTGTTCGGCGCTCTCACGCTCGGCAATCAGCCCCCGTAGCTCGGCGTCCAGCTCGGCGACCCTGGCGAAGTCCGTCGCCTGTTCGGCCATCGTGTCGTGAATGGCCTTCTCACGCTTGTCCAGCGTCGCTATCTGCCGCTCCAGCCGGGTCAGCTCCTTACGCGCGGCGCGAGAATCGCCTTTGCGGTCACGGCGTTCGGCAGTGGTCACGGCGGTGACATCGGCACCCAATGCGGCGCGTCGGGCGAGATACTCCTCGACGCCGCCGGGCAGGGCGGCAACCGACCCGTCCCCAACAAGCGCCACCGTCGAGTCGCAGATCCGTTCGATCAGGTACCGATCATGGCTGACGACCACCAGCGTGCCGGCCCACGAATCGAGCAGATCCTCCAGGGCGGCAAGGGTATCGGTGTCCAGATCGTTGGTCGGCTCGTCCAGCAACAGCACGTTCGGCTGGGCCAGCAGCAGCCGCAGCAGTTGCAATCGACGCCGCTCGCCGCCGGACAGGTCCGCCACCGGCGTCCACTGTTTCTCATTCGCGAAGCCGAACCGCTCGGCGAGTTGTGTTGCAGATAGCTCCACGCCTGCGATCTCCGCCGTGGTCCGGACCTGCTGCACGGCTTCGAGCACGCGCAGACCCTCCGGCAGTTCGACGACCTCCTGCGACAGGTGCGCGGCCTGGACGGTCTGACCGATCGTGACGGTGCCGGATGTCGGTTGCAGTTCGCCGGCCAGGAGCCGCAACAGGTGCGTCTTGCCCGAGCCGTTGACGCCGATGATGCCGATCCGATCACCCGGCCCGACGTGCCAGGTGACGTTGTCCAGCAGCACGCGGTCACCAACGGTCATGGTGACGTCCTCGACGTCGTACACCGACCTGCCCAGGCGGCGCTGGGACAGTGCGCGTAGCTGGACCGACGAGCGGGCCGGCGGGACGTCCGCGATCAGGGCCTCCGCGGCGTCGATGCGGAACTGCGGCTTGGACGTGCGTGCCGGTGGCCCGCGCCGCAGCCAGGCGAGTTCCTTGCGCAGCAGGTTCTGCCGGCGTGATTCGGATGCATCGGCCTGCCGGGAGCGTTCGGCCCGGGCGAGCACGTACGCGGCGTAGCCGCCACTGAATTGATTGACCTGGTGGTCCGCGACTTCCCACGTGCGCAGGCAGACGGCGTCCAGGAACCACCGGTCGTGGGTGACCGCGATCAGCGCGCGCTGGGAATTGGGCAGGGCCACAAGGTAGTTCGCCAGCCAGGTGATGCCCTCGACGTCCAGGTGGTTCGTCGGTTCGTCCAGCACGAGCAGGTCGGCCTGCTGGACAAGGGCTCCGGCCAGCGCGACGCGTCGGCGCTCACCGCCGGACAGGCGCGCGATATCGGCATCCAGGCCGACCGTCGCGAGCCCGAGGCCGCTGAGCACCTCGCGCACGGCGGCGTCGCCGGCCCACTCGTGCTCGGCACCGTCGCCGACGACGGCGCTGCGAACCGTGCCGGCAGCCAACAGGCCGCGCTGGTCGACATGTGCAATCGTCAGTCCGCCGGTGCGCGTGACGCGGCCCGAGTCCGGCTGCTCCAGGCCGAGCATCAGCTTGAGCAGGGTCGACTTTCCGTCGCCGTTGCGTCCGACGACACCGATCCGCTCGCCCGCTCCGATGCCTAATGACACCGAATCGAAGACGGTGGTCGTGGCGTAGGCCTTGCTGACGTTCTCCAGGTTGACGAGGTTCACCGAAGTAGCCATTCAGACCACGATCCGGGCGCCGTGGACCGGTCCGCGACCGGCTCGGGCGTTGTGGCAGGTGTTGCTTGCGCTGAGCTCGAGGGCGAGTTGCACGGCCGAGTCGGGATCGGTGCACAGGAATGCACACGTCGGGCCCGACCCCGAGATGATTGCGGCGAGCGCTCCTAGTTCGAGGCCGGTGTCGAGCGTGCGCTGCAGGTCCGGGGCGATGGATAGGGAAGCGGGCTGCAGGTCGTTGACGAGTGCGGCAGCAACCCGGCCGGTGTCGGCGACCCGCAGCGCATCCAGCAACTCGTCGGGTGGGCCGGCCGGATCGGGGGCAGTGCCACAGCTGCGAAGCCGGTCCAGTTCGCGATAGGCATCGGCGGCGGAGATGCCGAAGTCGGCGAACGCGAAGACCCAGTCCAGCGACCCGGTGGTCAGCACTGGGGACAGTTGCTCGCCGCGGCCGGTGCCCAGCGCGGTGCCGCCCATCAGCGGGAACGGGATGTCGCTGCCCAACTCCGCGGCCATGTCGGCCAGGGCGGCCTTGCTGCTGCCCGTGTGCCAGAGCGTCGCGCACGCCAGCAGGGTGCCGGCCGCGTCGGCCGAACCGCCCGCCATACCGGCCGCGACAGGGATCGACTTGGCGATGTCCAGCCGAACGTCCGGAGCGACCTGAGCCAGCTCAGCCAGGCGCGAAGCGGCTTGCCAGGCGACGTTGTCCGGACCGCGCGGCAGGTCATCGGCACCCTCACCGGACATCTCCAACTGCAGCCCGACCGCGGGATGTGCGCGGACCTCGTCGTACACGTCGACGGCATGGAACACCGTGACGAGCTCGTGGAAGCCGTCCGGACGCAGGTCACCGACGCCCAGGTGCAGGTTCACCTTTGCCGGTACGCGGACGCGAACACGCGTCTGGGACTCGGTGACCGGCATCTACCCGATGCTAGTGGCCGTCGGAGTGCGGCTCGCGCACAGTTCGATGTCCTCAGCCGCCGACCACCAGGCGGGCTGTGCACGCTGCTGCGTCACTCACGCGCCGCGAGCCCTGCGAGTCGGTCCAACGAGGCCTGAAGCCTGTCGGCCGTGGTCGCCCGAGCACGGGGAAAGCGGTTCTCGTCAGTCAACTCGGTCCAGTCATAGGTGTGCGTGACGCGCGTATGTGACGGGTCGATCGGCTCGAGCACCCATCGCCAGAGATGACCTAGCGGTTGCTGGCCGGGTTCGGCCGGTCTCCACGCAATGCGGCGACCCTCGTCGAACTCGACGACGTGGTTCTCCCGGATGTGGCCCTTTGTGGTCCTCATGATGAACACCTCACCTAGGGCGCGGATTCGCTGCCCGCCGGGTGCCTCCATCAAGTTCTCGTTGCCGTCCCATCGAGGCTGTTGAGTTGGGTCGGCAATGAGCTCAAAGATCGTCGCGGCCGGCGCAGCAACCTCGCGGCTCGCGCTGGCGATGCGTACGACATCATCGTGACTGGTCATGGCTCCATCGAAGCACGTGATGGATAGCGCAAGCAGCGAACTATCTCGACGGTGGAGCCGCGTGACGACACGACCTGAACGATGATGAGGCTCACTTCACGAACTCTGGGCGTGGCGGTTGGTTCAGCAGTACTGGTCCTGAGTTGTTTCGGTATCGCCCAGGCGAGCGGCAGCTCGTCGGGTCCGAAGCCGGGCACGCCCGGTGTGGTCGCCGTGCCGGATCATCGACACGCGCGTGGCGGGCGGCCGGATCGGTGCCTCCGGTCGCAGCTTCTACGTCGCCGGGACGGCAAACTTCCCGGCCCAGGGATCCCATCCGGGTGGCGCCCGCAGAGGCTCAGCGTTCCGCCGCCGGCGTTACTACCCGCAAGCAGGGAATAGACCGAGTTCATGCGGCCACGTTGCGTTCAAGAATGACGAATATCTCAGCACGCGCGGTCTTCCAGACGCTGGTTGTGAGCAAGCTCTGGACCACGCGCCAACCATCGGCCGCGAGTTCGTTCAGCATCGACTCGAGTTTCTCCGGATCGAAGGCTCCACCCCAACGGCTGTCGCCTTCGGTGATGACTTTGTACTCGATCACGTCATTCTCCTGGCGTCGGTGGTGGTGGCTCAGTTCTTTGCGCATGACGCTCCCGCATTATCTGAGCTCAGCGCACGAGGACGCAACGCCGAGTGTCGCCCGGTCGAGCATCCGCAACTGCCGTCGAGGGTATGTCTGTCAGGCCGGAACGCTCGTCGGGTCATCGGGACCGGGCATCGGTTCTGCCGGGGCAGGTGGCAGCGTCTCGGGAGTGTCTGGCGATAGCTCGCCGGGGTCGTCCGGAACTGGTTCATCTGGGTCGATCGGCGGGTAGTCGTCGGGGTTCGGTCCTGGTTGCACCATCTCCCTAGTACACACGTTCCTGCTGCTGGCAGCGCGCACGACTCTGCCGAGTCGCGAGTACGGCACGCCGCGCTCGAGACATGCGTTTTCCACAGGCAACGCAATACCCGAACGACCGATCAGAACGGGCTCTGTTTACGAACTTCCCGAACACCGAAGGTTGTCGAGAACAGAGCGAGGACGTGAGCAGCGGAAGGTAGTTCGCGTCCTTGTCGATCGTCGACGATCCGCCGGGCTCGCGAGGCAGCCGGACCAGCAACTCGTCGCCCAACCGGAACAGCACGTTGCTCGAACCAGTCGCGGGCAGGCGAGTCAGCTGCAGGGCCGAAAGACGCGGCAGCTGACGGTCGATCAACGCACGAACCGGATCGTTGGTGACGGCGAGCTCATCCTCATGCATCCTCACCCGCTGATCCCAGCATGCGCACGACGTCGAGCGACACCACGCTCGCCTGTGACACCGGCGTCGTCGGGTCGCGGAAACGCTGGCCGCCCGGTTGAAGTCGGTGGTGCGTTCATATCCTTTGCACATGACCGCAGACCTGAGTGCAGTGAGCTGGCCCGTCCGCTGCCAGCGACTGAGCATCCGGCCTGCGACCCTCGAGGACGCCGAGGCGACCTGGCTCTACCGACGACTTCCGTCCGTAGAGCAGTGGATGACCGCCCGATCCCCGGACCTCGACGTTTACCGCACCAGATTCATGGACCCAGAACGGCTTGCCAAGACCTTGGTCATCGAACTCGATGCAGTGGTCATCGGCGACTTGATGCTCGCCATCGAAGATGCCTGGGCCCAATCCGAGGTCCAGGACAAAGCACGGGGAGTGCAGGCCGAACTCGGCTGGTGTCTAAGCCCAGAACACCAGGGACATGGCTACGCCACCGAAGCAGTCGCCGAACTCCTTCGCATCTGCTTCGACGACATCGGGCTACGACGGGTCCGGGCTGACTGCTTCACCGACAACACCGCCTCGTGGCACTTGATGGAGCGTGTGCACCTGCGCCGCGAGTTGCACGCAGTCCGAGAGGCAAGGCACCGCTCGGGTCAATGGCTCGACTCGTTCGGCTACGCACTACTGGCCGACGAATGGCGTGCACGACACGAGCACACCCATCAGCAGCACGGCGGCGTCGTCCGTGCACGCAGTCCGGAATGAACTGCTGTTGACCGGCTGTGGGCGTGGTCAGGCCGGCTGGGCGCGCTGGAGGATGCGGAAGTAGTTACCGAACGGGTCCCGGGCACCGCAGTCCACCCCGTAAGGCTGCTCGGTCGGCTCTTCGGTGAACTCGACGCCGCGTTCTTTGAGCGTCTCGTAGGTCTTGCGGCAGTCGTCGGTCGTCAGACCGAACGTGAAGCCCGTCGCACCCTTGGCGA
>JBDTDN010000097.1:0-3158 GCA_039923055.1 Jatrophihabitantaceae bacterium | reverse complement strand
GAGAGCACGGAAAGGCCGACGACGTCGACGTCCTCCTGCACCGCGGCCGCGATGATCTGCGCCGGCGTGAGGCGAATCCCGGAGTACACGACCTCGAAACCGGCATCGCGCGCCCGGACCGCGATCTGCTCGGCACCGTTGGAATGCCCGTCCAGGCCGGGCTTGCCGACAAGGAACTTCAACGGCCGACCGAGTTCCTCACCCAGTGCACGCACCCGCTTCTGGACGTTCGCCAGCGATGCCTCGTGTCCCCCGCCGGACGCACCAGCGACGCCTGTCGGCGGCCGGTACTCGCCGAATACCTCACGCAACGCGTCCGCCCACTCCCCGATCGTCACCCCAGCACGCGCACACGTCAGCGATGCCTCCATCAGATTGTCGTCGGTCGTGGCCGCCGTACGCAGCCGGTCCAGAGCGGCACCGGCGGCAACCGCGTCCCGCGAGTCACGCCACGCGGCGATCGCGGTCTTGGCGGCCTGCTCCACGGCCGGATCAACGGTGAGAATGCCGCCGTCGACGCCGCTCACGAGTGGGTTGGGCTCGGTCTCGGTGTACTTGTTCACGCCCACGACGACGTCCTCTCCGGACTCGATCCGCCTACGTCGCAGGGCCAGCGAGGAGACCAGCGCTGATTTCAGGTATCCCGTCTCGACCGCGGCGACCGCTCCCCCGAGTTCGAGGATGTGGTCGATCTCGGCGCTAGCGCCGTCCTTGATCTCGGCCACCTTCGCCTCGACGACCTTGGAGCCCTCGAACAGATCGTCGTACTCGAGCAGGTCGGACTCGAACGCCAGCACCTGTTGCATCCGCAGCGACCACTGCTGATCCCATGCACGGGGCAGACCGAGCGCCTCATTCCACGCAGGCAACTGCACAGCTCGGGCGCGCGCATCGCGCGAGCCGGTCACTGCCAGCATCTCCAGCAGGATTCGGTAGACGTTGTTCTCCGGTTGGGCCTCGGTCAACCCGAGCGAGTTCACTTGCACCCCGTACCGGAACCGCCGCTGCTTGGCGGCCTGAACCCCATAGCGCGAAAGGGTGATCTCGTCCCACAGTTGGCCGAACGCGCGCAGCTTGCACATCTCCTCGACGAAGCGCACTCCGGCGTTCACGAAGAAGGAGATCCGCGCGACCACGTCTCCGAACTTCTCCGATGGCACCTGCCCAGAGTCGCGCACCGCGTCGAGCACCGCGATTGCCGTGCACAGCGCGAACGAGACCTCCTGCACCGGTGTCGCGCCGGCCTCTTGCAGGTGGTAGCTGCAGACGTTGATCGGATTCCACTTCGGGACGTTCGTCACCGTGTAGGCGATCATGTCGGTGATCAGCCGCATCGACGGCTCCGGCGGGAACACGTACGTGCCGCGCGACAGGTATTCCTTGATGATGTCGTTCTGGGTGGTACCGGACAGCTTCGCCCGCGCCTGGATCCGATCGATCCCCGCGGCATCGGAGTGCTCGTCCGCGACCGCCAGATACAGCGCGAGCATGTACATCGCAGGCGCGTTGATCGTCATCGATGTGTTCATCTGGTCCAGCGGGATGCCATCGAACAAGGCCCGGACGTCCCCGATGTGCGAGATGGGGACGCCCACCTTGCCGACCTCTCCGCGCGCCAACTCGGCATCGGGGTCGTACCCCGTCTGCGTCGGCAGGTCGAAGGCCACCGACAGGCCCGTCTGGCCCTTGCCGAGGTTGCGGCGGTACAGCGCATTCGACTCGACGGCCGAGGAGTGTCCGGCGTAGGTCCGCATCAGCCACGGCCTGTCACGGTCCTGGTCAGTTGGGAATGGCATGTGCACACCTCGCAGAATCGCGGCAATTCCACCAAGTCTATTCAGCTACGGCAGCCATCCCCTACCGTCGAGCAGCAACTGTGGCCGAGTTCGCAGCCGCGTCGAACCGTCCTACGATTGGATAGGTACCTATGGCCATAGGCAGTTCGAGATACGTCTTCCGCTCACTGTGGCGGTTGGACAGCCCCGTCGACCGCGTCTACAACGCCTTGGTGGACGTCGCGAACTATCCCGACTGGTGGCCACAGGTGCGCGCCACCCGTCAACTCGACGACTGTTCCGGCGAGCTGAGTTGCCGGAGCCTGCTGCCGTACAAGCTGGTCTTCGTCGCAACGCGCGAGATCGAGGACCGGGCGAACGGCATCCTGCGAGCTCGCGTGTCCGGGGATCTCAACGGCCGTACGCAGTGGACGATCACCTCCGTCAAAGGCGGCACGACCGCAGTGTTCGACGAGGACGTGGTCGTCGGCACGCGCGCACTGCGACTGGCCGGGCGGCTAGCCCGGCCGGCGCTGCGGGTGAACCACCGCATGATGATGCAGGCAGGCGAACAGGGACTTCGGCGACTGCTCGCCCGGTGAGTTGCGCCCTTCTCGCGAAGTCACCACCTGGCGCCGGTGACGTGGCACGATCTCGGACGTGAGCAGTCGACTCTCCCGCACTGACGATCCGCCACCACAGCCCGCCGCACACACGCAATACCTACGCGACCTCGCGCTGTTACGCCGCGTGCGCGACCGGATTGACCGTGAGTACGCCCAGCCGCTGGACGTCGAGGCGCTTGCGCGTGGTGTCCACATGTCGGCCGGACACCTCAGCCGTCAGTTCCGCCTCGCGTACGGCGAGCCGCCTTACGCCTACCTGATGACTCGGCGCATCGAACGCGCGATGGCGTTGCTACGGCGGGGCGACCTGAGCGTCACCGAGATCTGCTTCGCGGTCGGCTTCTCATCGCTGGGCACGTTCAGCACGCGGTTCACCGAACTGGTCGAGATGCCACCCAGCGTCTACCGGGATCGGGCGCACTCCGGAGCGGAACTGCCCTCGTGCGTCACGAAACAGGTGACCAGACCGATCAGGACCAGACCGATCAGGAATCAAGAAGCACAGGCCTGCAAGCCGCAACTAGCCTGACCGTCATGGACCTCACCATTCACAACGCGTTCCTCCCGCACGCCGACTACGACGCCACTGTGGCCTTCTACCGCGACACCCTCGGCTTCGAGATCCGCAACGACGTCGGCTACAACGGGATGCACTGGCTCACTGTCGGACACCCGAATCAGCCCGGCACCTCCCTCGTGCTCACTCCGCCGGCGGCCGACCCCGGGATCACGGACGACGAGCGCCGTACTGTCACCG